>JAGOQT010000288.1 GCA_018007255.1 Phycisphaerae bacterium
GGGCAAGACCATGCAAAGGACTGGGATTCTGTTCCTGATTACCGCCATCTTGTCTGCCTCCTTGACTCCATGGACCTCTAGCCCACAGCAAACTCCACCCTGCAAAGGGCGTCTTGGTCAGGTGCTGGAATGAACCGGGGCCGGCGCCAGGGGGAACCAGGTCTCCTGCTCCCCGATCCTGTGGGCGACACCGTAGATGCGTATCTGGACAGGCCCTCCGGCAAGGACACGAAACGAGGCCTGAGTCCTGTTCACCCCCACCTCCAGCGTGGAGTCCCGGTACTGGATCCTGAACCGGTACGCGTTCCAGTGGGCCGCAATCTTGGGGCTGAACGACAGGACCTCGCCGTCGCTCCGCAGGCCCCCGTAGCCGCAGACGAAGCCGGCCCACACGCCCGCCGCCGAGGTGGCATGCTGGCCCTGCTCCGTATTGCGGTTGTAGTTGTCCAGATCCAGCCGTGCGCAGTAGGTGAAGAACCGATACCCCTCCTCCATCTTGCCGAGCTCCAGGGCCAGGATCGCGTGGAGAGAGGGGGACAGGGACGATTCGTGGATGGTCCGGGCCTCATAGAACTCGTAGTTCGCCTTCTTCTCTTCCAAGGTGAAATCCCCGCTGAAGAAGAACATGTGATTCAAGACGTCGGGCTGTTTGATCATGTTCTTCCGGAAGATCTTGATGTAGGGCCAGTGCTGATAGATCGGGATCTCCTCCACGGGGACCTGCTCGACCTCGACATGGGGCAAGTCGAAGTAACCCGCGTGCTGCTCGAACACCCGGGTCTTCGGATCCTGGGTCAACCGCATGCGGCGGGCCATCTGGCTCCAGGCCGCGGGCTCCCCCTCGCGGAGGGCGACCTTCCGGCACACGGCCTCGTACAGGTCCGGGGCCTTGGACTGCATCTCCGCGATCACCTCCAGGGTGTACAGAAAGATCTTCTTGGCCAGGTAGTTGGTGTAGAAGTTGTGGTTGACCATCATGTGGAATTCGTCCGGGCCCATCACGCCGTACAATCCGAAGTCCCCGTGGACCGGACTGAAGTCCCCGGCACTGGCATAGAAGCGGCAGATCTGGAGGAGCATCTCGATCCCTTCCCGGTACAGGAACGCCTTGTCCTGCCGGACCCGGTCATAGTGCCAGATCGCATACCCCACTGCGCCGCTGACATGGTGCTCCAGATCCACGTGCTGCCAGGTCCCGGAGTCTTCGTATCCGGACACGGTGGCAAACGGATAGCGGGCGCCTTCGCAGCCCAGGTCGCGGGCGCGTTGCAGGGCCAGGGGCAGGGTATGGTAGCGGTACAGCAGGAGGTTCTTGGCCGCCACGGGATTCACGAACAGATGGAGCCGGTGACAGTAGATCTCCGTGTCCCAGAAGGCCCACCCGAAGTAGACCTCGCCCGTCAGTCCCTTGCAGAGGGGGTTCAAATGGGGATTCTCGCCGCGGTAGGTCTGGTAGCTGGACAGGATGGAGAACCGCAGCCCCTGCAGGACATCGTCATCTCCGTCGATGTCCACGTCCAGAAGGAACCAGGCCTTGTCCATGAAGGCGGCATGCTGCCGATGGGCTGCGTCCCACGTGACCTCGGCATACCGGTGGGCCCAGGCCTGGCCCCGCTCCCAGTGGGCCTCCGCATCCCCCGTCTTCTCCCAGGTGTTGACCACGATCTTGTCCACACGGGAGCTTCTGCCCTCGGTCAGGGCCAGCGTACAGTGCGCGCCGATGAACTTGTCGCGGGTCACGGTCTGCGCACAGAGGGTCTGGTCGGACTGCAGTCGAAAGCTGGAGAAGAGATGAAACCCGGTGCCTCGGGTGCGGGCCAGGATGCTGTAGACGCCCTCGGTCTGCCCCTTGCGGACCTCCCTCCAGAAGTTCTCCGCCTTGCCCGAGTCTGCGGACCCCGTGGCCTTCGTCTGCGTCCAGCCTGAGGCAATCTCGTACCGGGTGTCAAAGTCCAGACCCATCGTCAACTCCAGCTCGCCGGAGAAGTTGAGGGGCTCCAAGACGATTCGCTGGCACCCCATCTTGGTCTGGTCCATGTTGGCAAAGCGGATAAAGGTGATCCGGAGCTCCTTTCCGGAGCAGGTCCGCCAGACCAGTTCCCGGGTGTACACCAGTTCCCGCATGTTCAGGGTTCTTCTGAAGTGGTGGAACCGCACCCGGGCCAGGTCCAGGTCTTCCCCGTCCAGGCGCAGGCGTGTGTACAGCCAGTCCACGGCGTTGATCATGGCCCCGCCCTGCTGCACCATCCCCTTGAAGACCTGATCATGACCCAGGGGCAGGACATCGTAGAGGTGGTTGAAGTAGCTCCCCAAGAGCCCGTCGCCGCTGTACCCCTCTTCCAGGTAGGCCCGCACGCCCATATGCTCGTTCGACACGGCGAAGATGGACTCGCTCAGGCGGTTCCGCTTCGGATCGAAACCGTCTTCCACCACGGTCCAGGCATCCCCACCGTAGATCTTGGCAGGTCTCTTCGTCACATGCATGGAGGGGCCCCTCTCTAGCGTAGTTGTCGGATGGCCTGCAGCCAGCACCTGTGCAGCTCAGCGGCCTTCTGTCGGTCCGCCGGCGGACCCGGGCGAAAGGCAGTCTTGTCCGCGTGGAGTTGGGCCAGGTGGTCGGTGCCCCGGAAGACCCCCTGCTGCAGCCCGGCCATGTAGGCCGCGCCCAGGGCGGAGACATCCTGGACCCCAATGGACACGACCTCCGTGCCCAACAGGTCGGCCAGGAACTGCATGACGAACCGGTTCGACGTGATGCCGCCGTCCGCCCTGAGCTCGGCCAGACGGATGCCGCTGTCTTGTTCCATGGCCGCGATCACGTCCTGGATCTGATAGGGGATCGATTCCAGGGCCGCGCGCACGAGGTGGTTCTTGTCGCACCCCAGGGTCAGGCCCAGGATGGCCGCCTTGAGGTCCATGCGCCAGTGGGGTGCGCCCAGGCCGCTGAACGCGGGGACCAGGACCACGCCGCGGGCATCCTGCACGCTCAGGGCCATGGCCTCCGTGTCCCTGCTCTCGGCAAACAGACCCAGGCCGTCCCGGAGCCACTGGATCGTGGCCCCGCAGGTCACGATGATCCCCTCCAGGGCGTAGTCCACCCGGTCGGCCGTGCTCCAGCAGATCGTGGAGACCATGCCGTGGCCGGAGGGGACACGTTGGGCCCCCGTGTTGAGGAGGATGGAACACCCGGTCCCCAAGGTGGCCTTGGCCGTGCCCGGCGAGTAACACCCCTCCCCAAAGGCCGCTGCATGGGAATCGCCGATCATCGCGGAGATCGGGACCGGCCCAGGAAGCAGGCCCTCGAAGTCCGAGGCCCCATAGGGGAAGGCGGACGGCCTGGCCTCGGGGAGGCGCAGACCCTGGAGGCGGAACCTCGCCAGGAGGTCCCGGTCCCACTCGAGCCGGTCGATGTTGAACAGGAGGGTGCGGGAGGCATTGGTGTAGTCCGTCAGGAAGCTGCGGCCCTGGGTCAGTCTGTGCAGGAGCCACGTGTCCACGGTCCCGAACAGGGCCCGGCCCGCATCGACCGCCTCGCGGACCCGGGGGTCGTTCTCGTAGAGCCAGATCAGTTTGGTGCCCGAGAAGTAGGGATCGATCATGAGGCCGGTCCGCTGCACGACCTCTTCCTCCACGGTCGAGCCCTTGAGCCGGTTGCAGATCCCCACCGACCGCTTGCACTGCCACACCACGGCCTTGGACAGCGGCCTGCCGGACTCCTCCCAGAGGCAGAAGGTCTCCCTCTGGTTGGAGAGGCCGCAGGCCTTGATCTGCCCCGGATCGCCGCCCCGGTTTTGGAACGCCTCGATACAGGCCCGCGCCGCGGCCAGGACGTTCTGGTAGATCCCCTCAGGGTCCTGCTCCACGAACCCGGGCATGGGAAACGAGGAGGCCAGGGGCTCGGTGGCCTTGGCCCTGATCCGACCCTCAGCGTCGAACACCACGGCCTTGGTCCCGCTTGTGCCTTGGTCTATGGCCAGGATGAACGGGCCGCTCATGACCTGCCTTTCAACAGGGCCCGGGCAGTCCGGGCCAGGCCCGGTCCGCACAGGCCGTAGTGGGAGAAGATCTCCATCTGACTGCCTGTCACCGTGTCCTCGTCCGGAAGGGCAACGATCCGGAAGGCCGTGCGCAGGCCCTCCTGCATCAGGACCGCTGCGCAGGCCTCGCCCAGTCCCCCCGCGGCGCTGTGCTCCTCCACGGTCACCAGGGCCCCGCATTCCCTGGCCGCCCGGGTCACGGCCCGGACATCCAGGGGTTTGATCGTGTGCATGCTGATCACGCGGGCCGCCACCCCGTCCGCCTCCAGGTACTCGGCCGCCTGGAGGGCCTGGGCCACGGTCTCGCCCGTGGCCACAAAGGCCAGGTCCGTGCCCTCCCGCACGATCAGGGACCTGCCGACCTCGAAGGCCGTTCCCGCCGGGTGCAGGTGAGGCAGGGGCCGCTTCCCGAAGCGGATGTACACGGGGTGCTCCATCCGGGCCGAGGCCCGGATGGCCCCTGCTGCCTCCAGGTTGTCCGCGGGCACGAGGATCGTGAGGTTCGGGATGGCCCGCAGCGCGGCCAGGTCGTGGGTCGCGTGGTGCGTGGACCCGAGCGCCCCATAGCTGACCCCCGCGCTGATCCCGATCAGCCGGACGGGCTGGTCCGAGTAGCACACGTCGTTCTTGATCTGCTCCAGGGACCGGGCCGCAAGGAAGCTCGCAGGAGAGACCGCGTAGACCCGCTTCCCTGTGGAGGCCAGTCCGGCGGCCACGCCCACGAGGTTCTGCTCCGCGATCCCGATCTCCACGAGCTGATCCGGGAGTGCGGCGGCAAACGAGGACAGCTTGCCCGATCCCCGCGAGTCGCTGGTCACGGCCAGGATGTCCCTGTCCTCCCGGGCCAGGGCCAGCAGGGTCTCGGAGAAGACGTCCAGATTGGGCCTGCCCATTGCGAGCCCGGCCTCAGGACCCATGGTCCACCTCCTGAAGCGACCGGGCCAACTCCGCTTGGGCCTGTTCGTACTGGGCATCGCTGGGCACGCCGTGATGCCACTTGGGGTCGTTCTCCATGAAGCGCGACCACTCCTCCTGCAGGACCGGCGCGATGGCGCAATAGAAGGGTCGCACCTGTACGCGGTGGCGCGGGCGCTCGCCATCCCGAGCCGTTCCTTCTCCGCAAGTCTGGTCAGCTCTTCTACAACACGTCGCCGCTTGACATGAAGCTGCTCATGGGGGACCAGGACCACATCCGGGAAAACCTGTTCGCATACATCCAGGCCT
>JAGOQT010000289.1 GCA_018007255.1 Phycisphaerae bacterium
CCTGTATCCGCTATTCCTGGCCGGCATCGCTGCGATCGGCCTGCCGATCGTCCTGCACATGATCCGCCGCCACACGCGGCACCGCGTGGCCTTCAGTTCGTTGATGTTCCTGCGGAGCAGCCTGCCTCGCCTGCGGAACCGCGGCCGCGTGGAGCACCTGCTGCTCCTGGTCCTTCGCTGCCTGGCCCTCTGCCTGGTCGCCTTTGCCTTTGCCCGGCCCTTCTGGGATCGGGGGGGGCTTCACGACCCCGGCCAGACCGGCCTGGGCAGACGGCTCGTCCTCCTGTTGGACACCAGTGCCTCCATGCGGCGTGCCGGGGCCTGGGAGCAGGTGATCCGCGAGGCCAGGTCCGTGTTGGAGCAGGCCGGTCCCGCCGACCACGTGTGCGTGATGGCCTTTGACCAGGACGCCCGGACCGTGTCGGGGTTCGACCAATGGGACTCGCTGGATCCGGGCCAGCGTGTGCGGGGGACCCTGCAGCAGGTCTCGAGCCTGTCGCCGACCTGGGCCGGGACCCGCCTGGGCCGGGCCCTGGTGGCCGCAGCAGAGGTCCTGGAGGATGCCGAGGCCGGCGAGGGGCAGGGGCCGGGGTCCGGCCAGGTCGTGTTGGTCAGCGACCTCCAGCAGGGCAGCCGCCTGGAGGCCCTGCAGGGATATGAGTGGCCTGAGGGCACGGTGCTGGCCGTCCGGCAGGTTCGGTGCCCGGGCACGACCAACGCCACAATGCAGTGGGTCGCGGGTCCGTCCGCGGATCAGCCGACCGTGCGGGTCACGAACTCGGCCGACTCGGACCGAGAGCAGTTCCAGATCTCCTGGGCAGACGCGGGGTCTGGGCCCGAACCCAATGCGTGCGTGACGGTCTATGTCGCGCCCGGCCGCAGCGCAGTGGTCCAGGCCCCTTCGCGGGCAGGCCTGGACGATCCCGGGCGCCTGGTCCTGAGCGGTGACGACCACGCGTTCGACAACACCCTGTACTGGGCACCGGGCCTCCGCCGGTCCGTGCACGTCCTCGTCCTGGGGCCGGATGAGCCCAACGACCCGAGGGGGACGCTCTACTACCTCCGGCAGGCCATGGGCCCTGCGGACGGGCAGGGGGCCCATGTGGTGTGGAGGTCGGGTCTGTCCGGACCCGTTCCTGACCAGGAGGTCGAGTCCTCCCACCTCGTGGTGATCGCCGGTCCGGTAGATCGGCAGTGGGTGCCCGTCCTTCGAAGGGTGATCGAGTCCGGGCGCACGGCCCTTCTGGTCGCCAGGTCTGTGGAGGCCTCCGATACGCTTGCGGCCCTCGCGGGCACTGCGGCCCCACCGCGGCGCGAGGAGGTCACCTCGGATCAGGGCCTGGCCGGCAGTTCCCGTCGCGGATATGCCATGCTCGGAGGCATGGACCTGGGGCATCCGCTCCTGGCCCCGTTCCGCGACCCCCGATATGGGGACTTCACCCGCATCCACTTCTGGAGATACAGACAGGTCCATCTGGCGGACTGCCCCGGCGCGAGGGCCCTGGCCTGGTTTGACAGCAACGACCCGGCCCTGTTCGAGATGAGCGTGGGCAGGGGTACCCTCCTGGTCCTGACCTCAAGCTGGGCCCCGTCCGACAGCGACCTGGCCCTGTCGTCCAAGTTCGTGCCCCTGCTCTACTCGGTCCTGGACCACGCCGGTGCGCCCACAGGCAGGAGGCCCCAGTACTTCGTGGGCGACCCCGTGCCCGTGCAGCTCCCTGCAGGCTCTGCGGCCAGGTCGTTTGAGGTTCGAAGACCGGACCGGTCCTCTGTCCGCGAGGAGGCGGGACAGCCCTTCTCTCGGACCGACCTGCCCGGGGTCTACACCATCGAGTCGCCTGTCCAAGGCGGGTCCTTTGCAGTCAACCTGCCTGTAGAGGAGGGATGGACCAGCCCCATGGCCGTGGAGGATCTGGAGTCCCTGGGGGTCTCGCTGGGGTCCTCCTCCGACCCGGCCGCAGCGGCTACGGTCCGTGCCGCGGGCAGGGACCGCCCCGTGGTGCTGGAGGGACAGCAGAAGGCCTGGCGATGGGTGCTCTGTGCCGCGCTGGCGGTCCTGCTGGCGGAGATGGGGCTGGCCGGAAGGACCCGAAGAGACAACGTCCTGGGCGTGGGGGAATAAGATGCTCCGCTACAGACACAAGACATGCCTGTGGGGCAGACCGAACAAGAGGCCCTTCGCGTTCGGAAGGACGCCTGTCGCCGCAGACGCCCGGGCTGCGGGGACGCCCCGGAATCGTCCGTTCCAGACAGCAGGATCGGACCGGTCCTGGTGTGCTGGATGGACCGCCTTGGGGACGGACAGGCGACATCGGGCCCTGGCCTGCGGGGTCCAAGGAGGACAGCCATGATCGAGCACGCCCTTCGCACCCGGCTCCAGCCTGTGGTGGATCGCAGGCGGCATGTGGACTTGGCCTGGCGACTGGCCCTTGTGTGGTCGCTCGTGGGCCTGGCAGGCCTGCTCCTGTTGGGGATCGATTGGCTCTGGGGATGGAGGTCGTCCGTCCTGGGCTGGCTGGTTGTGGCCGGGGCCATTGCGGCCACCCTAGGGGCCCTGCATAGGGCCCGTCGCGCACGGCCGGACTACACGGCCATTGCCCACGAGATCGAGCAGCGTCATCCCGACCTCAAGGCCCTGCTCCTGGCCGCGGTGGAGCAGAGGCCCAGGGGGCCCGACGGCCAATGGGGTTACCTCCAGGAGTGGGTCGTGCTCCAGGCCATCGGCCACGCCATGAACCACGACTGGGCCCAGAGCGTCTCGTACCGCTGGGTCGCGCTGGCCCGGGTCGCGGCCGTCACAGCCTTGGTCTTCGTGGTGGCCGTGCTGTCGCAGGCGGGGCTGTTGGGCCCTGTGCGGGGCCCGCGCAGGGGCGTGTTGGGGGCCTCGGGCTACAGCGTCACCGTGACGCCGGGCGACACCGCGGTGGAGCAGGGTTCGCCCGTGGTCATCGTGGCCCGGTTCGACGGGCGGGTCCCTGCAGAGGCGGTCCTCGCGTACGGGCCTGCAGGCCGGCCCGCCGAACGGATGACCCTGACCCGCACCCTTGCTGACCCTGTGTTCGGGGGGATCCTGCAGGCGGTCCAGTCGGACCTGGTCTACCGGATCGAGTACGCAGGCCGGACCACTCGAGACTACCGTATCCAGACCTACGAGCACCCCCGCCTGACCCGCGCAGACGCCCGGATCGTGTACCCTGAGTACACGCAACTGCCTGAGAAGGTCCTCCAGGACACCCGCCAGATCATCGCGGTGGAGGGGTCGCAGGTGACCTGGACCCTCACGCTGAACATGCCTGTGACAACCGCCCGGTTGGTGCCCAGGGAGGGACCCGCCCTAGACCTGTTGCCGGACGGTCCCGGGTCCGACATGGGGTCTGTCCGGGGCCCCGCGACCTACGCGATCTCGCTCACCGCTGCCCAGACCCAGAGATGGGAGCTCCGCCTGGCTGACTCACGGGGCCGGACCAACAAGGTCCCTGATCGGTTTGTCCTGGAGGTCCAGAAGAACCTGCCCCCCCAGGTGCGGCCCGTGTTTCCCGGCCAGGATGTCCAGGTCTCTCCCCTGGAGGAGCTGGACCTCGAGGTCGAGGTCTCGGACGACTTCGGTCTCCTTCGCCACGGGCTGACCTATGCCGTGGCCGGGGCTGCGGAACAGGAGGTGACCCTGGGCGGGCCCTCCGAATCCAAGGCCAAGGAGAAGTCGAAGTTCCTGCTGGCCCTCGAGGGTCTCCGGGCCGAGCCCGACCAGTTGCTCACCTACTCCTTCTGGGCCGAAGATGCGGGCCCGGACGGGGCGACCCGCAGGACGGCCAGCGACATCTACTTCGTGGAGGTGCGGTCCTTTGAGGAGATCTTCCGCGAGAGCGAGTCGTTCCAGGACCCGACGGGCCAGGATCCGCGAGACCGGGACCGGCAAGACCAGGAGGGCCGGCAGGGCCAGGAGGGGGTCAGGCCGGAAGAACTCATCCGCGTCCAGAAGCAGATCATTACGGCCACCTGGAACATCAAGCAGAAGGCGGACACCGCAGGCGGGGTGGATCCGGTCAAGGAGGACCTCGACACCGTGCGGGAGTCCCAGGCCGATGCGCTCGCCCAGGCCCGATCCGCTGCCGGCGAGGCGGAAGACGCGGCAGCGGCCGGGGCCCTGAAGGCGGCGGCCGGCCACATGGAGACCTCGGTTCAGCACTTGAGCCGGGCGAGGGATTCGGCCTCCGCCTCGGATCTGGCGCCGGCCCTGGGCGCAGAGCAGGCGGCCTATCAGGAGTTGCTCCGGATGCGGTCGCGGGAGTTCCAGGTTGCGCAGAGCCGCAATGCCTCCCGGAGGAACAGCATGGACTCCGCCCGGTTCGACAGGCAACTGGAGCAGTTGGAGCTGCGACAGCAGGAGAACCGATATGAGACCCAGCGTCTGGCCCAATCCCAGGACCAGAGGGCCGCTCGCGAGGACCTCCAGGTCCTGAACCGGCTCCGCGACCTGGCCCAGCGCCAGGCCGACATGACCGACCGGCTCCGGGAGGCGGAGGCCTCGCTCCAGCAGGCCCGCACAGACCAGCAGAGGCAGGAGGTCGAGCGGCAGCTCCGGCGACTCCGAGATGAGCAGATGGAGGCCCTGCAGGGCGTGGACGAGCTGCAGCAGCGCATGGAGCGGTCTGAGAACCGCCAGCGCATGGCGGACGCCAGGGAGCAGCTGGCGGAGTCGCGTTCGCGGATCCGCCAATCCGCCGAGGAGATCGAGCAGAGCCAGGTCTCCAGGGCCGCGACCTCCACCACCCGGGCACAGCGAGGCCTCGAGCAGATGCAGGACCAGTTCCGCCGCAGCACGTCCAGCCAGTTCAGCCAGGAGGTCCGCCAGATGCGGGACCAGGCCCAGGAACTGGACCAGCGCCAGCGCCGGATCTCGGACCAGCTACGGCAACAGGTGGACGCCGGGCGCAAGACCCTGGCCGACTCGGGTGCGGTCGGTGGACTCACGCAGGAGCTGGACCAGCAGAAGGAGCGGATCCAGGTCCTGATCGACCAGATGAAGGACGTGAGCGACAGGGCGGAGACCGCAGAGCCGCTGCTCTCCAGGACCCTCTATGACACCCTCCGCAGGGCCAGCACCGAGAACCTCGATCGGTCCCTGGACGTGGCGAGCGAGCTGCTCAGCCGCAACTTCCTGGAACAGGCCCAGGAGGTGGAGCGCCAGGCAGGCCAGGGGATCCAAGACCTGCGCAGGGGCGTGGAGGAGGCGGCCCGGGATGTGC
>JAGOQT010000290.1 GCA_018007255.1 Phycisphaerae bacterium
GTCCAGGCTGTGCATGTTCTTCATGCGCAAGCTCCACATCGGGGAGGTCCATGCCGGCGTCTGGCCCCAGGCGATGGTCGAACAGTGCCGCCGCGCAGGGGTCAGCCTGCTGTAGGGCTCGCCTTGCCGGGGCCGCGGTCCTCGCGGCGAACGGACCGATCAGCACGCCTGGGACAGGGGTCAAGACGGATGCAGGGACGGGTCTTGCCCTGTGGCCGGATCGACGGGATTGGCGCTGCGGCCGGACCCGCCGTAGATGAACCGCATCTTGCCCACATTGGGGATCCATCGCAGCCGGATGAGGGCCTGGAGCACGCGGAGGGGACCCGGCCGGCCCGTGGCCTCTGCAAAGGACCGCACCGTGCGGGGCCAGGGGAACTCGAAGCCGCCGGGCCAGTACACGAACAGGGCCTTGCCCATCATGTAGTCTCGCGGCACCACGCCGGCCCGCGGAGGCTCCTGGCCGCGGCTGGCCGTCGTGGGCGCGGGCCACCACCGGGCGTCTTCGCTGTTCGGGCTGTTGTCGCCGCACACGAAGAACTCGTCCGATTCCAGGCGAAAGGGATGGCCTTCGATGGCATGGGGAGGGATGTCCCTACGGGGAGGGTCACTGGTGTAGTAGATGTCCCTGAAGATCGCCACGTGGGACAAAGTCATTCGTCCCGACCCGAACACCTGGACCTGCGGTCCATTGCCCCTGCGTGTGTCTGCCGAGGGCCTCGACCCGTCGAAGTCGTAGGTCAGGGTCCGGCGTCCAACGTGGAGCACGAGCCTGCGGTCCACATGCGCGAAGCGGAGCAGCAGGGGGGTCCCGACCGGATCGGCCGTGAGGCGGTCCCCGGCCAGCACAGACCGCTGGCCGTCCGTGACCTGGGCGATCTCCATCCGGCCCTGCGCATCCAGAGAGCCCTCGTACACGGTCCCGTAGCGGGTCAGGGAGACCCCCACGCGGGAGGCGGGGTCGTTGAAGTCGACCACGGTTCGCACCATCAGGTCGCTGCAGGCCGGGGCCGACGCATAGGCCCTTGCGCTCAGGCCGTTGTAGGCATAGACCGCGTGGAAGAGATTGGCGGACGGGGACCGATAGGACAGGACATGGTTCTGTCCCGTCGCATCGTCCAGGTGCAGACGGGTCGGGTCCTTGTCCGAGTCTGTAGTCCACGCCGAGCCCGTCCGGTCCAGGGGCATCTGCCATGGCCTGAGGTTGAACAGGGGCTGCCGGGGATCCACGGGCTGGAAGTCGTTGTCGTAGATCGGCATCCAGAGCTCGTCCTGGACCCGGGGGGGCTTCCTTGCGATCTGGCCGTCCACGTAGATGTCCCCGTCCACGATCTCAATCGTCTCGTTGGGCAGGCCGATCAGCCGTTTGATGTAGTTCTGCGTGGGGTTGGTCGGGTTCTTGAACACGACCACGTCCCATCGCTTGGGCGGGCTGAACTGGTACAGGCACTTGAGCACGAGGATGCGGTCGCCGTTGAACACGGGGGATTGGACCGTCTCTCCCGGGCGGCTCTGCTGGATGTACCCGCAGCTGGGGCAGCGCACAGGGGGAAGCAGTACGCCTCCGGGCGGCACGGTATCCTCGGGCAGGCCGTATTGACCGGGCACGAATCCGTGGGCGTACCCGTACCCGCACGCAGGACAGCCCAGCCGAAAGTGGGCCCCCATGAGCGTGTCCGCCATGCTCCCGGTCGGGATGCGGAAGGCCTCCATCACGAAGGCCCGGAACAGGAAGGCCAGGATGAAGGCCGTGATCAACCACTCAAAGGTGTTGGCGACCTCGGCCGCATGGTCCTTGCGGTGCGGACGAGTCGCCTGCTGTGGTGGCTGCTTGTCTCTTGGCGTCATACCTCAAATGTCCCGTGCCGCACCTGGCACGGTCTTCAGCCCGGCCGGGCCTGCGGAGCCACATTATGCGGGGTGCGGGGGGCGTGGTCAACCCCAAAGGGGATTGGTCAGGCCGGTCAGAAGAGAACGCCGTGACCGCGGCCCGGTTCGGGCCGAAGCCGAGAACCGGGTGCAGGTTCGGACCCGGGGCTGCGGGGAATTCCCTTGAAGAGAAGCCCGATAATCGGTCTAATCTAGACATGAGTCCACGGGTCGGGCCGCCGAGGGCTGCGCACCGGGCCCTGGATTTGGCCAGGGTGGCCGACCAGCCTGGTTCAGGTGGGGGACTCCCCGGTACGGTGCCCCCTTCATTCAGCTAAAGGAGGACGACCATGTTGAGAATCGCCTTGTCCCTCGTATCCCTTTTGTTGGTGTTGGCGGCCACGAGTGTGGTTGCGGCGGAGGTCCTCTACTACGACAACTTCGATGGTCCGGCCAACGTAGATCTGAGTGGGACGACGCCGGATGTGACCACGGACGCCTCGCCCTGGCAAGCAGGCACTTGGATCAAGGCCAACGGGTCGTTTGGGGGCGGCAGCAGCGGACAGATGTTCACGGCCGCGCTGCCCTTCCTGCCCGTGACGGGGGCCGCCTATGAGTTGTCCGCCACCGTGGACAACGCCGGCGACTGGGTCGGTATCGCGTTCTTGAGCGCCGCCCCCAACGTCTCGACGCGGATCAACGACAACGGTCCCCTGCTCTGGTCTCTGACCCGCCCCAGCGGCGCGTCGGCCAAGGACCAGGCCTTCGTCGGCCCGGGCACGGGAGGCGGCCTCGGCAACACCACAACGACCAGTGCTGCGGAGTTGAAGGTGCGGATCGAGATGAACAGCGAGACGGACTGGTTGGTGCGGTGGTTCTTCGACGGATCGCAGGAGTTTCAGCGGACCGTCAACCCCAGCACCTCCGGCATGGCGCTCCGCTACGTGGGGTTTGGGTCCAACGGCCTGTTCTCGGCCTGTACGGGGACCATCCGCAGCTTCAAGCTGGTCGAGATCCCGCAGGCCCTGAAACCCAGTCCGGCAAACGGAAGCCTGGTCTACACGACCGACGTGGTCCTTCAGTGGCAGCCGGGGATCTACGCAGGACCCCATGACGTGTATCTGGGCACCCGCTTCGAGGACGTGAACAGTGCGACTCCCTCGACGCCGGCGGTCTACCAAGGGCGCCAGGATCCCAATCACTGCGCGGCTTCCGCTCTGACTCCGGGCCTGACGTATTACTGGCGAATCGACGAGATTCGGTCCGATGGCGTGACGATCGACAAGGGCGAGGTCTGGAGGTTCACGGTCCAGCCGCTGACCGCCTATGGTCCCAGCCCGGCGCACGAAGCGAAGTACATGGACTCGGGCGTGGACCTCGCGTGGAGCGCTGGGGCCAAGGCGACCTCCCATGATGTGTACCTGGGCACGAGCCTGGAGGCGGTCTCGAACGCCAAGAGCACGGACCCCATGGGACCGGGCCACGTGTACAGGGCTCGCCAGAGCGGGACGACCTATGACCCCGGCGTCCTGTCGCTCGGCACGGACTACTACTGGCGGATCGACGAGGTCAGCGGCAAGGACATCTGGACGGGCGCCGTGTGGCGGTTCAGCACACTCCCCGTCCTCTCCGTGACCGACCCGAACCTCCAGGGATGGTGGACGTTCGACGAAGGGCAGGGCGTCACGGCCGTGGACTGGTCCGGGCACGGCCGTCACGGCACCTTGGTCAACGGCCCCCAGTGGTCGGCCGCGGGCCAGATCGGCGGTGCGCTCCAGTTCGACGGTCTGGATGACCAGGTCAGCCTGCCTGTCGGCTCCGTGCTCAGTGCCCTGAACAGCGCGACCTTCACCGTGTGGGTGAACTGGGCCAGGGTCGGCGCGACCGTGCAGCGGATCTTCGACGTCGGCACGGGTGCGGAGGCCTACATGTATCTGTCCCCGGGCAACGGTGGAGGGGGAGGCTCCATCCTGTTCACGATCACGAACACCGGCGCTGCCGGGGAGTCTCAACTGAGCTCGTCGGGCGGCCTTGCCGCGGGCTGGCACCACATGGCCGTGGTCATGGACGGCGCGGGCCAGGAGATGCGCCTCTATGTGGACGATGAGCTGATCGACGCGGACACCACGCAGGTCCTGCCGGCAGACCTGGGCGTCACCACGCAGAACTGGCTGGGCAGGTCCCAGGCCGGTGACTACACGTGGTTCATTGGCTTCCTGGATGACTTCCGGATCTACGACAAGGCACTGACCCAGGGGGAGATCGGCCGGGTCATGGAAGGGGACCCGAGGTTCGCCTGGGATCCGAGTCCCGCCAATGGGAGGCTGACGGACAGCCGGGAGGCCTTGCCCCTGACCTGGTCGGCAGGGGATGGGGCCACGGCCCACGCGGTCTACCTCGGCACGGATGCGAACGCCGTGGTCCGCGCCACGCCCTCGGATACGACGGGCATCTACCGCGGCCAGCAGGCAGGCACCGCGTACACGCCCCCGGAGGGGGTTGCGTGGGGCCAGACCTACACGTGGCGGGTCGACGAGTTGCAGGGCGACGGCACGGCCATCCAGGGCAAGCCGTGGACCTTCAGCGTGGCCGACTACTTCATTGCGGACGACTTTGAGGCCTATGACGACGAGTGCAACCGGGTGTTCTTCAGTTGGCTGGGCGGGGCCGCGGACAGCGGATCGACCAACCCGGCGTGTCCGCGCCCGGAGTATGGCGGCAACGGGACCGGCTCCGAGGTCGGGAACTTCAACCCGCCCTTTGCGGAGCAGACGATCGTGCACTCCGGGGAGCAGGCCATCCCGGTCTGGTACGACAACTCGCAGAGCCCGTTCTACTCCGAGATGGCCCGGGAGTGGACCGTGGCCCAGTCCTGGACGGACGACGGTGTGAACGCCCTGAGGGTCTATCTGCGGGGCGATCCGCCGGCCTTCCTGGAGCAAGCGGACGGCACGATCCTGATGAACGGCACGGGTGCGGATATCTGGGGCAACGCGGACCAGTTCCGGTTCGCATACAAGCCGCTCAAGGGCAATGGCTCCATCGTCGCCAAGGTTGAGGCCGTGACGAACGTGAACAGCAACGCCAAGGCCGGGGTCATGATCCGTGAGACCTTGAACCAGGACTCCATGCACGCCCTGGTCAACGTCACGCCCGGCGCGGGGGTCGAGTTCATCCGGCGTGTGGTGGCGGTGGGGGAGAGCACAGCCACAGGGCAGGCGGGCGCGGCTGCGCCGTGCTGGGTGAAGCTGACTCGGGCCGGCAACCTCTTCACGGCCCAGTGGTCTGCGGACGGGGTGACCTGGGCCGGCGTGGGCGAGGACCCGGCCGCCTCGACTGTGGAGATCCCCATGGGCCAGGACGTGTACATCGGCCT
>JAGOQT010000291.1 GCA_018007255.1 Phycisphaerae bacterium
CCCATACACAGGGCCGCCAAGCTCACCCTCACTGCCATTTGCCTCGTGGTCATGGTCTGCTCCTCATAGCAGGAATCGATGGGACACGGGTCCCGGAGTTCGCTATGCGATCATCTTGTCGAAGGCCTTCTGTGCGCTGACGACGGCGTGACGCATCATATCCTCGGCCTGGGCGGTCTCCCGTCGCGTCAGGGCCTTCATCAGGGCCTCTGTGTCGAGTTCCCGGGCCGCCTGCTCGCACGCCTCCCAGCTCAGCACGCTGCGGACCACGCGGTCGATGCCTTGCTCGGTGTTGTCGTAGGCGCGGGTCTGCATGTCGTGGCCCTTCCAGCGATTGTAGCCGGCCTGCTGGATGAGCCCGGCGATGGCGACGTTCATGCCGTTGATGCGGGTCCCGTGGTCGATGTCATACTTGCCCGGTCCGCCCAGGATGATCCCGTCGTTGTAGCCCTGGCTGTTGAGGTGCATGTGCACGCACATCCCGTTGTCCAGTTCCTCGACCGTGTCGGCAACATGGTCCAGCCCGATCATCTCCGAGTGGCCGAACTCCTTGTTGACCCCCTTGTTCTTGAGGGAGACCCCGAACTCCTTCTCGACCTTGTGCCAGAACAGAAGGGCGCTTGCAACCGTCGGGATCAGCATGGCCGGGTGCCCTTCGTTGGGCTTGGGCTCGAAGCCGATGTGGAGTTGGCCGCCCTTCTTGGCCTCGTGCTTGCACAGACCCGCGACGCTCTCTTTGAGGTTCTGGTACATCTGGCGGATGCCGACCGTGGCGATGTCGTAGCCGAACGAGCCGTTCCAGATGACAAAGGCCGGGGCCGTGTCGGGGTGCCAGGCCTTCTTGAGCGTGCCGTAGGCCAGGTCCACGGTCTTGGTCCCCAGCCTCTCGGCCGCCTTGCGCTCGTTGGGGTCGAGCGAGGCGATCCCGCCGTACGCGAAGTGGCTGTGCGCGCCGGGCGTGATCATGGCCAGATAGAGCTTGTTGCCCACCAGGGCATCGGCCACGGCAGCCGCGTTGGCGTCGTCGACCTCCGCGTCGTAGTGCATCTCGATACCGAGCACCACGTGTTCGGGCATTCGGGGCCGGATCCGCCGGGCGACCAATTCGATCATCTCCGGGGTGCCGAAGCGGCCGCCCCATTCGGGGCGCATGTCTCCCGGTACGAACCCTCCCTTGCCTGGATTGAACGTCCAACGGCATATGCTGTGCAACGACCGTGCTCTTGCCATCCGAATCACTCCTTAAAATCCGTTACGTATTCCTGTCTGGCCTTGCCGGGTGACGGCCGCACCGATGCTGTCGTTCCCTGGCCTGCAATCCGGGTTCATCTTATGCCTTGAACCAGAGTTGTGCAAATCCATTCAGACCCCAGCTGGCAGTCTGCGACTCGCGGCCGGTACCCGGGGTCCTGAAGTACACGTGCCCCGTTGGCGGCCTCCCCACTACTGAAATAGGGGGTGCAGCAGTGAACCCCTGGGTCCTGTGGGCGGGACACGACGTGAAAATGCCCATCTTCACTCCTGGTCAAGGCCATGCTCATGCTATGATACTACCGTCCAGGGCTGTCCGGAGTGACACAGAAAAAAAGGGGGGAGGCCTGTGCGTGGCGGAATGCGGGGATGTCGGCCCGGGGTGCCCGAGGCCGGTCGGGGCTCCCCTCATTCTTGTGGCCTCCGGCATTTTTCGTGTCCCATTCCGCAGTGGGAGGCGGTGATAAGATAAGAGATCGTTGCCAAGACGGGATGGACTGTATGGATCAGGACCGAAGCACGGTTGAGTTTCTCAGGCTCTTCGTGCGCCATCAACAGGAGATCTATGCCTATATCCTGACCCTCGTGCCTCACGTGGACGACGCGGACGACCTGTTTCAGGACGGGATGACCGTGATGTGGCGCAAGTTCGATCAGTTTGAGCCCGGTACGAACTTCGCGGCCTGGGCGGTCCAGATCATGCGTTACCTGATCCTGGACTATCGCCGGCATCAAGCCCGCAGCAAGCGGGTCCTCATGGAGGACGCGATCCTGGAGGAGCTGATGGACTACATCCCCACGATCCAGGACGAACTGGTCGCCCGTCTGGAGGCCCTGCGCAAGTGTCAGACCCTGCTGGACGAACGGGCCAAGCGGATCCTCAAGATGCGATACGAACACAACACCCCGATTGCGGAGATCGCCTCCTACCTGAGGGTGTCGCGCCGCCATGTCTATCACCTGCTCGGCCAGATCAACAGTGTCCTGCTGCGGTGCATGCGCAGGACCTTGGCGCAGGGGGGCCATGCCCTATGAGTATGCCTCCGTTGGCCGAACTGGATGAGCTTTTGCAGCGTCTCCTGGATCATCAGATCCGACCCGAGGAGATGGAGCGTCTTCAGAGGGCCCTGAGAGAGGACCGCCGGGTACGGGACTACTACATCGACAGCATGCTGGCCTGTGCCGTGATCCGGCGATCCAGCCAGGTGACCGGGGAGCTGTCCAAGGCGGATCTGATCCGGGCACTCTCGGACGGCGAGAGTCCGGGCCGCACCCGACGCGGCGTGCGGCGTGTCTGCTCGATCGCTGCGGCCCTGATCCTCGGAGCCTTGGTCCTCGTATCCCTGAGCATGTGGTTTCGTGGCGAGCCGGGTCCCGTGGTGGGCAGCCTGGCGGGCGCCTATGAGGCTCGATGGGAAGGGGCTCGCCCCCGTCCGGGCGAGCCGTTGACCGTGGGCTCGTACGATCTCCGCGAGGGCGTGGCGAAGATGGAGCTGGGCCAGGGGACGAGCCTTCTGCTCGAGGCTCCCTGCCGGGTCGAGCTGAAGGGCGCAGCGGAAGTGGCCCTCACCCGTGGCTGGCTTGCAGCCGCGGTTTCCCCGGAGACCAGGGGGTTTCGAGTGCACACGCCCACGGCCCTCATCACGGACTTGGGCACCGAATTCGGGGTGGTCGCCCATGCAGACGGGAGCACCGAGGCGCATGTCCTGAAGGGCCGCATCGGCGTGGCCCTCGATCCGAACCGGTCGGGCCGGCCCGCGTCGCTGGTTGTGAACGAAGGGCTGGCCGCGGCAGTGGATGCGGACGGACGGACCCTTCAAGGCGGGCTGGTTGCGCAGGCGGGTCTCTTCCTCCTTCAGATCCCGTCTCCCAGCCAGCCCGCCAGCCCGGGCACGCGGCTGAACTTGGCCGATGTCGTGGGCGGGGGAAACGGCCGAGGCACAGGCACCCTGGATCGGGGGATCGACCTGGGGACCGGCCGGGCCTACAACAGCCCCGCCACAGACATCCGGTGGATTCGGCGGAATGAGTTCAAGACCTTGCCGCAGTTCCGCGGCGTTGACGGCGTCTTTGTGCCCAACGGAGCCAACGGGCCGGTGGTGATCAGTTCCACAGGACTGGTCTTCTCCGAGTGCCCCGGGACTACGGGAAGCTACTACGGCGGCCCGACGAACAGCGGCAAGTTCCTGGACCTCCTGGGCCAGGAGGTCCACACTGCGCGGCTCTACGGCGTCCGGTTCGGCACCCCTGCACACCCGGCCCTGAACCTCCACCCCAACGCCGGGATCACCTTCGACCTGGACCCGCTGCGCCTGGACCATCCGGACATCCGGATGGACCGGTTTACGGCCGTGTGCGGCATCCCCAAGGACCTGCCTCGAGCACAATGGAGCTCCGCCGAGGTGTGGGTCCTTCTGGACGGTGTGGTGCGTCTCCGCCTGCACTATCCTGCCGAACGAAACGGCGTGCAGAAGGTGGACGTCCCGATCCCCGCGCGCACGAGGTTCCTCACGCTGGTCGCGACCTGCTCGGGACGAGCCGACTACGCGTGGGTCTTCTTTGGCGATCCCTTCCTGGGGCCCGCGGCCCCGGCCCGGGTCGAGGGTGTCCCCTGATGGAACAGGGCCTTGCACGGCTCACAAGGCTTGCGCTGGACTCGACCCCCGCATTTCTCCGCGTGCCAAGGGGCAAGGTCGCCCTGTCCCGGACTCACAAGGCAAACCGTGGTTCATTCTTCCGAGGGTTCATCGCATGATTGGTACACACCCGAAGATCCGAGCGTGGATTGTGGCCGTGGTGGGCGGTGTCGCTGCCGCGCAGGCGCCTCCAGAGCCGCTGAGTCTGTGGTACCGCCAGCCGGCCCAGCAGTGGGTCGAGGCCCTGGCCGTGGGCAACGGCCGGCTTGGGGCGATGGTCTTTGGAGGCGTTGCCCAGGAACGCATCCAGTTGAACGAGGATACGCTCTGGGCCGGCGGGCCCTACGACCCGGTGAATCCCGACGCACTGGAGGCCTTGCCGAAGGTGCGGGAGGCGATCTTCGCCGGACGATACCGGGAGGCCCAGAACCTGATCAGTCAGAAGATGATGGCCAAGCCCCTGGCCCAGATGCCCTATCAGTGCGTGGGCGACCTGCTCCTGACCTTCCCGGATGCCAACGGCGTGACGGACTATCGGCGGGACCTCAACCTGGATACCGCCGTGGCCACGGTCGCGTACGCGATCCGGGGCGTACGCCACACTCGAGAATGCTTCGCCAGCCCCGTGGATCAGGTCATTGTGATTCGCTTGAAGGCGGACCGGCCCGGCCAGGTGGGGTTCACGGCCCGTATGCGCACGCCGCAGAAGGCGTCGGTGACCGTGGAGCCGACCAACACCCTGGTGATGCAGGGCGTCAACGGGGGGTCGCGCGGCGTGGAGGGCGCGTTGAAGTTCCAGGCCCGCGTCGCCGTTGCGGCTGCCGGAGGGCGGATCGAGCCGGGCGACGGCCAGATCACCGTCGCCGATGCGGATTCCGCGATCCTGCTGATCGCAGCGGCCACGAGCTACAGGAGTTTCCGCGACGTGACCGGCGACCCCGAATCGCTGGCCAGGGACGCGGTCGCCAAGGCAGGCAGGAAGTCCTTCG
Organism: Phycisphaerae bacterium; assembly: GCA_018007255.1. Lineage (GTDB taxonomy): Bacteria > Planctomycetota > Phycisphaerae > Sedimentisphaerales > Anaerobacaceae > DTPU01. Next base: position 4,877 of record JAGOQT010000291.1, read on the forward strand.
AGGCGCTGCTCCAGGACCATATCGAGGCGCATCAGAAGCTGTTTCGACGAGTCACCCTGGACCTGGGCACAACCCCTTCGGCCCTGCGTCCCACGGATGAGCGGGTCCGGGACCCCGACAAGGCGAACGATCCCCAGCTGGCGGCCCTCTACTTCCAGTTCGGCCGGTATCTGCTGATCAGCAGCTCGCGGCCGGGCTGTCAGCCTGCGAATCTCCAGGGCCTCTGGAACGACAGCATGAATCCGCCCTGGCAGAGCAAGTACACGATCAACATCAATACGGAGATGAACTACTGGCCCGCCGAACCGACGAACCTGGGCGAGTGCGTGGAGCCGCTCGTGGCGATGGTGAAGGACCTTAC
>JAGOQT010000292.1 GCA_018007255.1 Phycisphaerae bacterium
CATGTCATTGAGGCGGCCGGCGTCCGTCTGGAGGTGATCCACACCCCCGGCCATACCCCCGGGGGGATCAGTCTCTACGAACGGGGTGACGGCGTCGTGTTCAGTGGAGACGCCCTCTTCGCCGGGTCGGTGGGCAGGACCGACTTCCCCGGAGGGGACTTCCGGAAGTTGGTGGACGGGATCCGGCGGGGGCTTCTGGGGTTACCGGATTCGACGCGGGTCTACCCCGGCCACGGGCCCCCGACCACGATCGGGTGGGAGAGGTGTCACAACCCCTTCTTGCAGGGGCCTGGGTCTACTCGCTGACCAGGCGCAGGGCCCGGATCAGCTCCGCCACGCTCCAGGCCTGGGCGAAGCAGCCTTTGGGGGCAACGGGGTCGTCTCCGTCGAAGACCTCGCACAGACTGCCCACACAGCCCGCTGTCTGGACGTGGTCCAGGAGCGGTTGGAGGAATGCGGCGGCCTTGAGCTTGGTCTGGCGGTCGGAGCCGTGCACCTTGAGATAGGCCTCCACAAACGCCCCCATCAGGAACGGCCAGACCGTACCCTGGTGGTACGCGCGGTCCCGCTCGTACACCGGGCCCGCGAACACGCCGCGGTAGTCCGGGTGGGCACGGTCCAGCGTACGAAGGCCATAGGGAGTCAGGAGCTCTCGCTCGACGATCTCCAGGATCGAGACCCGCTGGGCCTGGGACAGAGGCGGCGTATAGGGCAGGGACAAGGCGAAGACCTGGTTCGGGCGCAGGCTCGGGTCGGCCGACCCGTCCGGGCGGATGGTGTCGTTGAGGCAGCACCGGCCCCCATTCCAGAACAGGCGGACGAAGTGCTCGGCCACCCTGCCCGCCAGGGCCTTGCAGGATTGGCTCAGTGTGCGGTCTCGGCGGGCGCAGTGCTGGGCGACCAGACACAGGGCATTGTACCAAAGGGCGTTGACCTCAACGGCCTTGCCGTGGCGGGGCGTGAAGGCCGTGTCCCCGCACTTGCCGTCCATCCAGGTCAGTTGGGTCCCGGGGTCTCCCCCTGTGATCAGCCCATCCTCGTCGGCGTGGATGCCGAACCGTGTTCCGTTCTGGTAGTGCTCCAGGATGCTGCGGATCACGGGCAGCAGGTCCCGTCCGAAGGTCCTCTTGTCCCCGCCGGCCTGGAGGTACTGGAAGGCCGCGTGGATGAACCAGAGGGAGGCGTCCACGCTGTTGTAGTGGGGCGTGTTGTCGTGCTCGTCGAAGCAGTTCGGGACCATGCCCTGATCCGCGGCCCTGGCGAAGGTCAGGAGAACGGACTTGGCCTGTTCCGTGCGACCTGTCTCGAGGAGCAGGCCCGGCAGGGAGAGGAATGCGTCCCTGCCCCAGTCTGCAAACCATGGGAATCCGGCCAGGATCGTGGCGCCGGGTCCTCGGTCCGAGGCTCGCTGCACCACGAACTGGTCGGCCGCCAGGACCAAGGTCCTCCCCACGCCGCTGCGGGTGCCCGCAGCGGCCAGGACCTCCCGGCGATGGCCCAGCAGATCGGCGACGAGCCGATCCAGGTCCATCTCGGGCAGGTCCCCCGGGCCTTCGGGGCCGCCCAGGCGGGCCCACAAGACCACCTGGCCCGGCCGGTCCAGGTGTACATCAAAGACGCCCGGGGACCACAGGTCCTCGGTGAAGGCCTGCCCCCGCTCCCTCTCCCGCCGGTACACGAAGTCGTACCACCACTGGGGATCGTCCCGGAACACGGCCCCAGGGCAGGCCATGCTGAGTTGACAGCTCTCGGGCACGCTGTGCCGCACCACCAGGGCATCCCCGAGGGGGCGTGCATACAGGGGGGCATAGGACCTCTGGAGACCGTGGAAGTCCCGCAGACCCACAAGGGGTCGCAGGGTCAGGTCCAGCGGCTTGTCGATCCGATCCAGGGAGTAGACCAGGGCCACCGTGTTGTCCCTGGGGTGCAGGTAAACGGACTTGGTGACCTGGGATTGCCCCAGGGCATATTCGAAGTGGACCCCGACGTCCCGCCGGAATCGCCGCAGGGCCGTGTGCCCGGCGGGCACGAAACAGCCGCTGAACTCAAAGGTCGAAAGCTCATACAACCGGCCCTCCCAGGCGATCTGTTCGAGGCAGTTGGCCAGGGCCATGATGCGGCCCACCGGAGGCTGGGTGGCCCCCACCAGGAGGCCGTGGTAGCCGCGGGTGTTGCAGCCCAGCACCGTGGAACTGGCATAGCCGCCGCGGGTGTCGGTCAGGAGCCACTCCTGGGTCAGCAGGTCGTTGATCGGTTGATCCGTGATCTCCAGTTCCACCACAGGGCTCACGGCGGTCTTGCGCGCGGGGATCATGATTCCATCCTCTAAGCCTTCAGGTCTGTCGTGAGGGTCCGTCCCTTCCCGTGAAAGGGGCCCTAGCGCATGGGCTGCATATGGGGCAGCCCGGCCTGTCTGCGGGTGTCCACGATCCCGGCGCCGGGTGCCGTGTCGCACCGGCTGCGGAGATGGTCGAGGACGTTCATGAAGTTGATGTACGACTCATAGGGCGAGTCGTAGGGGTTGAAGTACTTGTGGACGTCCCCGTCGGAGAACCACTTGGTGCACATGTAGTAGAAGTGGTCGGAGGTCTGCAGCTTGCGCCAGTCGGACAGGATCCGGGGGTCCCCCGAGGCCTTGACCTTCTTCTCCAGGCGGTACAACTCATGGATGGCGTTGGACTGCATGGCGTTGCCCAGCCAGGCCGAAAGGTCCCGCTCCATGTCGGCCCAGCTGATCAGATTGGGGACGTCCACGGCGTCCATCGCCGGGTATCGGGCGGCCACCTCACTGGGCGTCCGGAAGTCGTTGTCCGGGTGCTTGAGGATCTCCTCGGGCAGGTGGCGCAGGAAGTCGAAGATGCCGGTGTCCGCCCACTGGTGCTCCCCGAAGGTCTCGTAGTCCATGAAGAGGTTGACGGTCTGCCCGCACCCGTTCACCTGGTGGATCCAGCCGGCGAACTTGTCGGCCGTCAAGGGCCACTCGCTCCAGTGCCGGTTGGAGAAGCGAAACGCGATGTCGTCGCTCAGGGCGTAGTTCTTCAAGAGCAGCTTCATGTGTTGGCTGTCCTTGGGTCGGTACACGAAGTTCGGGCTGCGATAGCCCAGGATGTGGTCTGCGCCCTCGCTCAGGACGGCGTCGAACAGGCCCAGGGATTCGAGGGTCCGCCCCAGGTCGTTGTTGTAGATGAGCTCGGTGTTCCGAAAGACCCTGGGCGTCTGCCCGAACAGGTCCCGGATCGTCTCCACGTGGGTGCGGACCTGCTCCAGGAACTCCTCCCGGGAGTACAGGAAGCTCAGGCTGTGGTAGTAGGTCTCGGCGAGAAACTCGACCTGGCCGGTCCGGGCCAGGGCGTCGAAGGTGCTCAGCACCTCCGGACAGAACTGCTGGAACTGTTCCAGCAACACCCCCGTCAGGCTGAAGGCGACCTTGAAGCGGCCGTCCCACCGGCGGATCAGGTCCAGGAGGAGCCGGTTCGTGGGCAGGTAACACTTGTGGGCGACCTTGCGGCAGATGGAGGCGTTCTTGTAGTCGTCGAAGTAGTCGGAACCGCGGTCAAAAACCGTATAGTGGCGGAGTCTTTGAGGCTGGTGGACCTGGAAGTACATACACACTGAAGGCATGGTTCAGCTCCCTGTCTTTTCTGGCTGCCGATCCGTGGTGGGCCGAGTCGCCGGTCGTCAGACCGGCTGCAGCATCTCCTCATAGATCCGGGCGCACTTGCAGGCACTGTCCTTCCACCGGAGCTTCCTGACCTCGAAGTTGCCGTGGTCCCGAAGCGTCATCTGGAGGGCCGGATGCCGGAGCACGGCCACAATCTTGTTGGCGATCTCATGGACGTCCCAGAAATCCACCTTGAGCGCATGCTGGAGCACCTCGGAGACCCCGCTCTGCTTGCTGATGATCACGGGCACGTCGTGCTCCAAGGCCTCCAGGGGGGCGATCCCAAAGGGCTCCGACACGGACGGCATCACGTACAGGTCCGCCATCTGGTAGATCTGCCGGACCTCCTCGCCCCGGAGGAAACCCGTGAACAGGACCTTGTGCCCGATGCCGAGCTCGGCGGCCAGCGAGATCGCGCGGTGCATGAGGTCCCCCGAACCCGCCATCACGAACTTGACGTTGTCCATGACCTCGAGGACCTTCTTGGCGGCCTGCAGGAAGTACTCGGGGCCCTTCTGCATGGTGATCCGTCCCAGGAACAGGACGATCTTCTCCTCCCTGCGGATCCCTGTGCCTGCCAGAGACCACCCCCCGTTGTGCTCGACCCCGTTGTACACGACCTCGACCTTCTGGCCGGGAATTCCATACCGGCTCATGATGATGTTCCGAGTGAGCCCGCTCACGGCGATGATCTTATCGGCCCTTTCCATGCCGGCCCGCTCGATATCGTAGACCACCTGGTAGACGTGCTCTCCGCTCCGGTCGAATTCGGTGGAGTGCACGTGCACGACCAGGGGCTTGCCCGTGACGGCCGCGACCGCAATCCCGGCGGGGTAGGTCATCCAGTCGTGGGCGTGGATCACGTCGAACTCCTCGCCCAGGGCCAGCTCCGCGGCGATGGCCGCATAGCGATGGGCCTCGGCGACCATGTCGTTCCCATAGGTCATCGCGTCCATGGCCGGCTGGCCGATCAGATGGGCCACGCCGCGTGCCCCGGCCTTCTGTCTGAGGATCTCCTCAATCCGCTTGGAGTACCCTTGTGGGGTGGTATAGGGGAGGAGTCCCGACGGCACGGCGTAGAACTTGACGTTCCTCAACTCGCCGTGGGAATCGAGGCGATGGGCTCGGGCGCTCGGTGTCAACAGCTTGACGTGCGTGGCATGGGGTGTGGTCACCAACTTGGGCAGCACGAAGGTCACCTGCACTCCCAGTTGGTCCAAGGCCTTGGTCAGACCATAGCAGGCAGTTCCCAGTCCGCCGGCGATGAAGGGAGGGAATTCCCACCCCAACATGAAGACTCTGAAAGGACGGCCCTCTTGACCCATCTTCACATCCGTTCACCTGAGGAGCAGTCTCATTGTCCCGGCCATCCGACCCTGATCCCGGGGTCCACACCCGGTGTACCCACTCGGGTGTTGCGGTCCAAGCAGTGGTGGCTCTATCGGCATGGGCAGACACGAGTTTAACCAAAGCCACGGGAATACGCCTGCGGATCGCGTGCCCCCTGCTCAGTGGGTCGAGGCTGACCTCAACCACAGACCCAGCCTGATTCCATCCCAATCGGTCCTGCAC
>JAGOQT010000016.1 GCA_018007255.1 Phycisphaerae bacterium
GGGAATCCCCGCCAAACATGACCCCCCAGGTGGGCTGGCCCTCTGCAGCCGTAGTGTTGGTCAGGGAACTCCCGACCTGCCCTCCCTGGACATAACAGGACAGGGTGCACTGGGACGGGCTGCCGTAGGTGTACACGAGGGCATAGTGGACCCGCTCTGCATCGGAGACCGGGACGCCGGCCCCGCTGACCGTGCGCCAGCCCGTGGACTGAGGGCCGTAGGTCATGAACTGGGTGACACTCGAGCTGTCGGACCTGTAGCGATAGGCCACAGAGCCGTGCACGGCCAAGAGGGTCTGGAACCCCTGTGCTGCGGCGGTCCGCCTGGCCACGATCTCGATCACAAAGCCCGCGTTGAGGATGTCCTCTCCCTGTGCGTTCTTGCCGGTCAGAGAGACGGCGGGCAGGAAACGGATGCCCTCCAGGCCGCCTCGCGCGGAGAGGATCCCCTGGGAGAGTGTCTCTCCTCCGCCCTTGAGCCTCAAGGTCCCCTGAAGGACCTCCCCGGGACCGGGCGTGTAGCTCGAGCCGGACAGGCCCCCGTCGAAATGCACCAGCAACAGCCGGTCCACCGTGGCGGCCTGTGCCATCTGCAGGGCACACCCACACACGATCGACGCACAACACCAGATACCCTTCCTCATCCTATGCCCCCTTGACCGGTCATCGAGCACCCGGACGTTCGGCAGATGAACATGGCACGTGCGCCTCATCCAAGATCGGATCTTACACGAAGCGGACCGGACATGCCAGGCCCGGGGTGCCCACGTCGGTCATCCCTGCCCGGGGTCCCTGGCCGGACGCAGGGCCGGGTCGTCGAGGTCCAGGCGGTAGAGCACCTGGTTGTAGTCATAGCGGGGAGTCGGCCGCTTGTTGTCGCTGAACGTGGCCGTGTAGGTGCCTTCGAAGATCAGGATCTGCGAGTCCGCGGGCGTGAACTCAGGGTGGAGGCGGGGGTTGTAGAAGCTGTAGTCCTCATGGCTGAGGACCTTGACCGCCTTGCCCCAGGGGCCGGTCGGCGCGTCCGCCTCTGCGTACCACAGCTCGCCCAGCATCGACGGCCGGCCAAAGGCCTGCCCGAACACGGTGACCCACCGCCTCCGCCAGGGACTCCACGCGATCGAGCCGCGGTGCGGTTGGACGGGCGTTCCATCTGCTGCGCTGACCAACTCCCTCTGGGGCTTGAGGACCTCCCATGTGGAGGGCTCCTGCCAGGCCTCGAAGGTGGCTGGGCACCGCAGCGCAGGGAAGGGGTCACCGAACAGGACCCAGTCCTTGCCTGCCTGGTCCCTCCACAGGACGGGATGTCCCTCAGGCACGGCAGGCGGCTCGGGCGACGCCTCCGACCGGGTCCACAGGACCCGCAGGGGCTCAAAGACCGCATTCGCGTCGTTCCACACGCACAGGCCCCACTGATAGGCCTCCATAGGGGGCTTGATCTTCACATAGGAGCCCACCAGGTGGGGCGTGCCGGTCTTGTCGGGCAGGCTCACATATCCGCTGACCCACGTCGGGCCTTCACCGGGCATCTGGGCGACGGCCCTGGGCCTGCCCTTGTCATCGGTGAAGTAGTCCAGCCTCAGACGCAGCGGAGGCTCGAAACCGGACAAAGGCCGGATCGCGGTTGTGGCGGACGTGCCGTGGAAGATACCGAGGGGGTAGTGCGGGACCGTGGTATCGCCCCACAGCCAGAACAGCCGCCCGCGATGCACCGTGTTCTGAACGCTGTCGCATCCCAGGATGGCGGACTCTCGCCAGTCGAGCTCCTGCCCGAGCCTCTGGCTCTCTGCAAAGATCCCTGCACCCGTGATGCGGCCCAGTCGCCTGGCCACGGCCGTCCGTTTCACCTCCACCTTCAGTGTCTTGCCCGGTTCGGGTGTCAGGCGAATCCCTCGCATGCCGAACCCATCCTTGGGCACCTCATACCCTGGACTGGAGACGTCGAACCAAGTCTCGCGTCCCATCAGCTCGGGCAGATCAAAGGCCACGACGCCCGCATTGTCCGTGACGAACCGCACCTGGTGCAGTGTCCGCAGCTCCACCAGGGGCACGGGCCAGCCGGTCCCAGTCTCCACGACCCGGATGCAGCAGGGCTGTGCAGCCGACGGAGCTGAGCCGGCCAGGAGCCCTGTCACCCAGGTGACCGCCAGGACCGCACATCGGGAGATCACTGCCGGAACACCTCCTCCACGGGCCGGATCGTCACGGCCTCGGGCCGGATGCCGATGCGCAGGGCCCCGATCACCTTGTCCTCGTCCAGGAGATCCTGAGGTTTGGGTGCGTCATACTCGATGGCGGAGAATCCGTCTGCCACGAGGGCTTCCCTGAGACCCGCCGCGTCCTGGGTGATCATGACCACGGCCAGGTCCTTGGCAGAGAGGTGCTTCTTGATCGCCCGGTTGACGTCCTCCAGCTTGAGGCCCGCCAGGCGGTCCTTCAGGTACTGGCCGTACTCGCCGATCCCGTACCAGGACGAGTCGAGTGCGTAGCCGAGCTGGGCGTCCTGGGTGGCGGTGACCAGATGGACGTTCTTGGCCAGGTACTCTCGCGTGGCCTGGAACTGCTCCTCGGTGAGGCCGTTGTCGATGAGCTTGGCCAGCTCGTGGACCGCGATCCGCAGGGCCATGTGGGCATTCCTGGGCAGGACCGGCCGAATCCAGATCTCGAAGAGCTGGGCCCGCCTGGCCACATTGGCCTCGGGCAGGGACCGATACATCCCGCCCGGGAAGGCCTCGATGTAGGCGTAATCTCCGTAGTTCATGCCCCGGACCTCGCGGATCCGCTGGTACAGGTGGGACATGGAGGAGCGATGCTCACCGAGCCAGGTGCGCGCGACCATGAGGGCCGCGAAGTCCGGGTGGGATCGGGTGACGGCGATGGGGTGCCCCAGGGAGATCGCCGTGGCCCGGGTGTCCTTTTGGATGATCTGGACCTCGATGCCCGCCGGGCGCCTGGCCGCCACGTCCCGCGGTGCAGCCATGGCGGGACCGGCAGGGAGCGCGGTCAGGTCTCGCCTCAACCCCGCCTCGACCTCGGGCGGCACGTCGCCCGAGATCCCGAGCGTGAGGGCCTCGCGGGTGTAGGCCGATGCCACGAAGGCCTTGACGTCATCGAGTGTGATCGCCTCGATCCCGGCCACAGTGCCGAGCACCGGGTGGCCGTAGGGGGTGCCTGCAAAGAGCCAGGCCTGCAGGGCCTCCTTGCCGAGTTCCTCCTCGTTCTCTGTGCGGAGGTCGTGCTGGAGCGCATTGCGCTGCTGGTCCTTGATGCGCTGGAAGTCCTCCTGTCTGAATCCCGGCTCGACCAGCATGGGCATGACCAGGGCCGCGAACCGATCCCAGTTGTCCCGATGCACGCTGGCCGTGAAGGTGGTCATCTCCTTGTCCACCTGGGCGGAGAAGCGGCCCGCCATGGGGAACAGGGCCTTGTTGATCTGGTCGATCGTCCGCTCCCTGGACCCCGCCTCAGCGATCATGGATGCGGCCAGACAGGCCAGGCCCTCCTTGCCCTTGGGGTCGTGGGAGGAGCCCACGGCGAACAGGAGCTTGACGTGCGCCTGAGGCAGCGCGGAGTCCACCTTTACGAGATTCAGATCACCGGCCTTGGCGGAGTCGCCACCGGCTGGGTCCGCCAGTCGCGGCACCTGGGCCATGGAGTCCGGCATGGCCTCGCTGGACAGGGTCGTGAGCACCAGCCTCTCGTCCGTCAGATAGGTTCTTGCCGCAGTGAGGAGGTCATCTGGGGTCAGGGCCGCGTACACCCGGAACAGGCGGTTGAGGGTGTCGTACGAGCGGCTGTACCGCATGAACCTGGCCACCATGGCGGCGATGGCCTCTGTGCTGTCCAGGCCGCGGACCAGGCCGTACCGGGCATTGGACTGGGCGTCCGCCAGTCTCTGGCCGTCCACGGGCCGGGTCCGGGCCTGGCTGCAGGCCTTGAGGATCTGGTCCCGCACGTACACGGCATCCGAATGGGACTTGACCCGGGCCCCGATCGTCATCAGGTACGGGTCCGCGTGGCCGGACACAGAGGGCCAGAACGGGTCCACCTTCTGCTCCTGTTCCACGAGCCTGTGATAGAGGTCCGAGGTGGGACCGAAGGTCAGGTCCATCAGGATGTCCATGGCCGCGAAGTCCTTGGCCGTGTCCGAGAAGGCGGGGCCGTGAAAGGCCACGGTCACCCAGGTCAGGGTCGGCACAGACCACGGGACGTGGGCCGCAACCGGGCCTGCAGGCGCGGCCTCAGCAGGGATCTCCACCTTGTAGGTGCCCCGCCTCCACTTGCCCCAGTACTTCTCCACCAGACGCAGGACCTCCCGCGACTTGACATCGCCGGCCACCAGGAGCGTGGTGTACTCGGGTCTGTACCAGCGGTCAAAGAACTGGCGCGAGTACGCGTATTGATTGGGCATGTCCTCGATGTCCTTGAGGAAGCCCATGGTCGTGTGCTTGTAGGTGTGCGCCTTGTACGCGCGGTCCCTCTGGACCTCGATGAGCTTCTGCAGGGGATCCGCGCTGTTCTTGTTGTACTCGCCCAGCACGGCCCGGGACTCGGTCTTGAAGGCCTCCTCCGTGTAGGAGAGGTTCTGGAACCGGTCCGCCTCGATCTTGAGCAGGGTCTCCAGGTCCTCCTTGGCAAAGGTCGTGTGGTAGTTGGTGTAGTCGTCCGTGGTGTAGGCGTTCTGCCTGGCCCCCGCCTTGGTCAGGATGGCCTCGTACTGGTCGGGCGGATAGGCCTCGGTCCCGCGAAACATCATGTGCTCGAACAGGTGGGCAAAACCGGACTTGCCCGGTTCCACCTCGTTGCGGGATCCGGTCTGCACCGCGATCTGGATGGACACCAGATTCGGAAACCCGGTGGGCAGCACAATGACCTTCAGTCCGTTGCCCAGGGTCGCCTGCACCACGCCCTCGAAGGGCAGGATGTCGGCCTGGGCCGCAGGCGTGCCCCGCTCAGCTGCATTCACGATACGACCTCCTGTGCCGGCGGGCACCGGCCCCATAGCGATCAACACCCCAAGTACACAGAGAACACCCCTTCTGGACATCGCCATCTCCTTGCCTTGACTGTAATGTCCGATCCCTCAGCTCCCCAGGGGCCGCTCGCCGGGCGCGCCAGGGGTGGCGGGCATGGAGAACGAGTCCACCGGGTCCGGCCTGGCCGGGTCGAAGCCCTTGAAGTCGTCCACAATGGACCGGGCCAGTTCCAGTTTGTTGTCCCGGATGCCCTGGATGACGCACTGGGCCAGTTGATAGGAGCCGTAGTTGTTGTGGTGGGTCCCATCCTGGAAGGCCTTGTCCAGGTCCGGGCCCAGGGCCTTGTACAAGACCTTGCTGGCTGCATGCAGGTCGATCAGGGCTGCCTGTTCCTCCTTGGCCACGTCCCGCACGGTCTGCGGATACGCAGCCAGTGTGTCCTGCTCGATCCCGCCCTTGCGCTCCATGCTCGTGACGAGGACGGGGGTGGCCCCGCGACTGCGGACCTCGGCCACGATCCGTCTGAGATTGGCCTTGTACTTGGCCAGGGCGTTGGGGTCGCGGTCCTTCATGTCGTTGTGGCCGAACTGGAGGAAGAGGTGGTCTCCCTTCTTGAGCGATCCATAGATCTTTTCGAACCGGCCCGCCCCGAGCGACCCGCGGATGGACTCCCCGGACTGGGCGTGGTTGGCCACGGCCACCTCGGGCTTGAGGAACCGGGTCAGCATCTGGCCCCAGCTGTTCCAGGGCTCCCTGGGCTGGTCGCAGACCGTGGAGTCGCCCAGGAGAAAGACCGTGGGCAGATCATCGGCCTGGGTGATCTCGATCCCGCACACGCAGGGCCTCTTGTCCGTGAACTCGAGGGTCAGCTTGTCGTCCCAGGCCCCCCACTCCAGGGTCCTCTCGCGGCCGTTGATGCGGACCTCTCCGCCCCCGGCGATCGCAGGGGTCCGGACGTTGACCACAAAGGCACAGGTCCGGAACTGCCCGGCGTCCGTGCGGACCTTCTCCAGCATCAGACGTCGGAGCTCCGCCTTGACCGTGGTGAGGGACTCGCCTGCTGCGTCCCCCAGTGTGACCTGCACCTTGTAGTTGCCTTCCGGCACGCGGACCGAGAAGAGAAAGGGGCTGTCGCTCCAGAGGAAGTCCCCTCGCAGGGCGTCGGCCCCGCCCCGGTCCATCCCCTGGACCTGGGCCCCGGGCTCGAGTCCATACCCAGTCTCGCTGGAGTAGACGCTGGTTGGAAGGACCTGCGTATAGCCAGGTGCAACCTTGCCTGGACCGAAGTCGAACCGGAAGGCGGTCTTGTCCGTCTGTGCGCATGCAAAACCCGCGGTCACAGACAGAACAAACAAACCGCACACTACTGCCCTGAGTCTCATACTTGACTCCATCAAGGATCCTTCTGGTTGAACAGGAAGCCTTCAGGTACCCAGTCCGTCTGATCTTGTCAATCCGCTCCCACAGGAAACGAAGAGGCAGCCGGGGCCCGGGCCTCACTTGTTGACAATGTTCTTGGGTTCCCCCAGGAGATACGCGTGGATGTTCTCAAAAGTCGTCTCGATGATCCGCTGGCACGCCTCCTGGGAGTTGAAGGCATTGTGCGGCGTGATGATCACGTTGGGCATTCGGAGCAGCGCGTTGGACCGGATCACCTGGCGCAGCGTATCCAGGTCATAACGGCTGCTGAGCAGCTCCGCTTCTTCGGTGATGGCGGTCTCCGCCTCCAACACGTCCAGCGCCGCCCCGGCCAGGTGGCCGCTCTTGAGCGCATCGATCAGGGCGGCCGTATCCACGAGCGCTCCGCGTGCGGTGTTCACCAAGATCGCGCCCTTCTTCATCCGGGCCAAGGTGTCCCGGTTGATGATGTGGCGCGTCTCGTCCGTGAGGGGGACATGCAGGCTCAGGACATCGGCCTCGGCCAGAAGCCCTTCCAGGGTGACATACCGGAAGCCCAGCGACCCGCTGAGCAGGGCATCGCCCCGCCGGTCGTGCGCGATGCGGTTCATCCCGAACCCGCCGGCGATGCGCAGGGCCCGGGCCCCGATGGCTCCGACGCCCAGGCAGCCGAAGGTCTTCCCGGCCAGGTCGGAGCCTCGCAGCCCTTCGATGCTGAAATCCCCCCGGCTCGTCCGTTCGTAGCAGCGGTGGATCTTGCGCGTCAGCGCCAGGATCATGCCGAAGGCGTGCTCGGCGACGGTATCCTCCCCGTAGTGCGGCACGTTGGCCACGAGAATGCCCCGTCGGTTGCAGGCCTCGATCTCGATGTGGTCGAAGCCCGTCGAGCGGGTTGCGATGAGCCTCAGGTTCGGCATCCGCGCCAACTGTTCGGCGTTGACGAGGCTGTGAATGAACGGGCTGAAGAGGGTGACCTCGGCGTTGGCTTGGTCCTCGCCGATGGCCTGCAGGCGCTGGGGGGAGGCGATGATCTTGCAGTGCTTGGGGCACAGTGCGCTCACATGATCCTGTTCCCACGGTTCCAGCTCGGCGAAGAGGATCGTAGGCGTCCCTCTGAGTTGGTCGTAGATGCAGTCCACTTGGCGTCGCCTCGTCTGCCTCGCCCGGCATGTGGGCGGGCGGATCGACCTGCTCGTGTTTGCCCTCGGTTCGCGGAGTCCCTTGACCCGCTTCGGAATGTTCGGATCCGTCCTGCCCGCCTTCCTGCGGGCCATTCCCGCGAGCGCACCCGGTCTGATGCACCACACCCTGCCATCGTGCACACTCCGGCGCCCCTGTCAACCCCTTTCCGGGCGTCTTGGAGAGGGCTGAACTCGAGAGCCGATCAACGCCTGGGTACGGTCCCCTGCGACGACCCTGTGGCCTCAGACGCGGCCTTCCAAGCCGCGAGGTTGGCCGGGTCCACATGGTTGTTCGGATCCCGGTAGTCCACAAACTGGTTCGGGTCCGTCACGTTGAGGTATTCCTCCACGTTGGTATAGCCGTCCCCGTCCCTGTCGGAGGGGCCATCGTTTGGATCCTCCAGATGGAATCCGAACCGGATCTCCCACTCATCCGCCATGCCGTCGTGGTCGCTGTCCGCGGGCGGCTCCGCGGAGCCCAACTCCGGCCATCCCCCCACGGTGACCTGCGAGTCGATGATCCCCTTGGCCTCTCCCCAGGTCCCTCCATAGTGGGCCGTACCCGTGCGGGTCTCTTCCACGATGCGGATGTCCAGGGGATCCCGCTTGGGGAGGATCGCGCCTGCGCAGGCCAGGACCCTGAGATAGGCCTCCTCCGCCGCCTGGGTCTTGACCTGCGGCGCGGCAAAGGGCACAGTCGCTCGCATGACCTCCTGCGCGGCCCAGGGACGATGCACACCGCCTGCCCAGTTGTCCGCTGTGACCGTCGGATCGCCCACAACGGCGTTGTCCTCCAGGTACCAGCGTCCCCCTGCGCCCGCACCGTCGAGGATGCGGTTGCGGACCCCGCTCCGGGTGGCGGGGCCGGGTTTGTAGGTACAGGCGACTACATTGACCGTGGAGTCCTCGCCGCCGTACAGGCTGTTGAACCCCCAGTTGTAGATCACGTTGTTGCGGAGGTCTACGTTCTGCTGCCGGCTGCCGATGCGGGGGTTCCGGCTGGAGTGGTGGGCCAGGAGGTTGTGATGGAAGGTCGCGTTCTGGCCGCCCCAGATCCCGCCATACCCGTGGTTGCCCTTGGCGTGCACGGAGTGGTACAGGCTCTCGCTGATCAGACACCACTGCACGGTCACCTCGTTGTTGTCGTATGGGGAGACGCACTCGTCCACGCACCAGCTCGCAGAGCAGTGGTCCACGATGATCCGGCGGGCCCCCCGCCCGGTGAGGGAGTCCAGCTCCACCCCCTGGACGTCGCCCGGACGGAACCGGAGGTAGCGGAGGATCACGTTCTCCGCGCCGCTCAGGTCGGTCCCGTAGTGCTTCAGGCAGATCCCGTCCCCGGGCGCGGTCTGGCCGGCGATGGTGACATCGCTGCCGATCCGGAGTGTCTTGGCCAGGGCGATCGTGCCGGAGACCCGGAACACCACGATCCTGGGCCCCTTGGCGGTCACGGCCTCGCGGAGGCTGCCCGGGCCCGAATCGGCCAGGGTGGTCACCTCGATCACCCGGCCGCCCCGGCCTCCCGTGGCCACGGCCCCGAAGCCCTCAGCGCCCGGAAAGGCGGGAATCCCCTGACGGGCGGGATTGGGCTCGGCTGCGGCCAGATAGGTGGAGCAGGCGACGAGCATGCCGATGCACGACAGGTAAAGCCGATTCCTCTTCGTCATAGGGACCTTTCGTCTGGGAGGCCTTTCTGTGAACGAACAAGCCTTGTTTCGTCTCATCATACACCCCGGGCAGGCTGCTGTCACGGAGGGGCCTAAGGGTACAGGCCGGCCTTTCGGAATTCGTTGACCCACTTGTCATTCAAGGCAGGGAGGAACTCCGTACACAGCCCCTCCAACTCGGGCACCCAGTACAGATCCCGCGTGAAGGTCTGGCCTGTGCCGGGATTGGGCGGGATCGGGAACTCGCGGGCGTCGCCCCAGTGAGCGGACTCGCCCACAATGGCCCGGTCGATCCGGGTTGCGCGGGCCATGAGCCGGGCGATGTTGCGGGCCGGGGTCAGGGCCCCGTCGTCGAACAGGTGTCTTTGAATCCGCTCGCCGAACAGGTGGCGGAACTCGGGCCAGGCCCGCAGTTGGGAGTAGATCCGGGCGGGCGTATTGTCGTTGTTCACGTTGACCCGGTTCCTGCGGACCTGCCGGTCCAGGACGATCTCCTGGTCCCAGGGCAGGAAGATCCAGCGGGTGGCGGGCAGGTCGTCGGTGGCCCGCCTGCGGGCCGCGTACCAGTTGTGGCTGGGCCAGTCCTCCGCCTCGGCGAGGATGTGCAGGAGCGTGTAGTCGATCAGGTTCTCGATGTCCACGAGGTCTGCCACCCCCCTGTACGCCGCCTCTGTGGTCACGCCCGCACGGACCAGGGCCATCATGCGGTCCCACTCGTCCCGGGTGCCGTCTAGAACCTCCGTGAAGTCCCGCATCACGTCCCAGTCTTCCTCTTGGCCGCCCAGGTGATGGGCAAAGAAGGAGGCGTCGAGCCGCTCGCACACGTTGTACAGGCCCCAGTACAGGCCGTTGAGGACCACGTGCACGAAGTCGCCCCTCCCGGACAGATGGCCCATGGCCGTCATGGAGTCCTTCATCCACACATCGCGCAGATAGAGCGAGTCCTCGGGCCTGTAGCGGGAGCCTCCGTCCCCCGGCGAGTACCGGGTGGACCAGGAGTCCGTGAAGCAGGCCCTGAGCACGAGGTTGTCGAACTCCCGGACCGGCGAGCCGGGGAACCAGTCATAGCGGAGCTTGGAGGGTCCGTAGGCAGACTTGAACAGCAGCCTGAAGGAGTGCTTGGGCGTGCGGACGTTGTCGCGGCTGGCGTTGCCCTGCATCCGCAGGCCGCAATCGACCTGGAAGAGGGTGGTGCCGTCCCCTTCGAAAAGCTCCACGGACGCGGCCCTCTCCCATGCCTGGCCTGCTGACGTGGAGTTCACGTATATCCCTTTGGAGGGGCCCCAGAGCGAGTCGTGGTCCGTGACGATGGAGAGCGTGGGGATGGAGCGGAGGTCGTCCTTGAGCGTGGGGGCATACAGGGGGTCGTTGACCACCACGGGGTCCATGCCGTAGTCCGCGGGGAAGTCGGCCTGCCAGGTCAGCGGGAAGCCGGGCTGGGTCGAGGACTGCCGAATCACCTGGTCCAGGAACAGATAGGTGTGGGTGGTCGCCAGGCTCGGAAGGTGGCCCGGGAGGTATGCGGCGGCCCGCACAAAGGCCGTTCCGTGGATGGGGATCGGATCCGTGTAGGGGGTGCCGTTCACGGGGTCAGGCAGGCTGCCGTCCCCGGTCCAGTAGAGGGCAGCCCCGGGCGTCGCGCACGAGAGGGTCAGCGAGAACGGAGCGTCGTAGAACCCCCGCTCCGGGCTGAACTGCACGTCCTGCACCAGACCGGCGAAGGGCTCGCCATTGGCGGCCCCGGGCGTGGGAGGACTGAAGAAGCAGCCCTGGCCGGGCATGGTCTGGGCCTCCAGCTCGGGCAGGATCAGGAAGTCGGGGTCGTGGAGGTCCAGGTTCAGACCGTGGATCGCCAGGATGTTCGTGCCTGAGACGAGCAGACCGGGACGGTTGGGGATCACGGCCTCCTCGCAGCCCGGTCCCTGGCCTGCACCGGCCGCAGCCAGGGCTGCGGAGTCCCATGCGGGCGAGGCCGGGGCATTGTGCGAACACACCGGCTCGCCGTTCAGGTAAGCCGCGAATCCGTCGTCGTAGTGCACACTGAGCCTGAGCATGGAGCAGGCCAGGGGGTCCTCGACCGTGAACGGGATGCGGACCCAGGCCGAGGTGCCGCGCCCGGCCATTGCCGCGTCCAGGTCCGTACCGAGGAGCGGGCCGTACCCCTCGGGCGTGAGTTGGAGGGCGTTGAGGAACACGCCATAGGAGCTGCCGCCGTTGCGCGTGCCCTCGATCTGGAGCTCGCCCTCGGGCGAGGATCGGACCGAGGCCGTAAAGCTGTAGTCTCCGTCCAGCAGAGGCAGCACTGTCCCGTCAAACGAGTAGCCGGTGGCCAGGACCTGAGGGGATGGGCCCGCGGTCTCGACCCAGTCCGAAACCCGCTTGCCGCTGCTGCTTGCGTCGTAGGACCAGATCGTGAGGCTGTAGCCCTGATCCGGAGCCAGGCCGGTCAAACGGACCCTGAGGCCGTCCCCATCGACCTGGCCCCTGGCAAAGATGAAGTCATCGTAGAGCTGGTCCTGGGTCAGGGAGGCCGTGGGTGTGGGCGTGGCACGGTCGCGGTCGTCCAGGTCCGCCTGGCCGATCGGCGAGATCCAGACCGTGACGCCCTGGACCGTGCACGGGTTCTGGGCCAGCGTCACCGGGACAAACCCCTCCGCCGTGTCGGCCTGGCCGGATTCCCCGGAGTCATCGTCGTTGAAGTCCAGGCGGAGAACGGGCAGGCCCACGCCGGCCCCTGCGGTGCGGTCGAACCCGATGCCCGTGCGCGCAGGCATCCAGTCCGCGTCGTTGAAGTCCACGGCCATCCAGGCGGCGTCGAGCCAACCGTCTACGGGCACCCACACCCTGGCCGCTGTGCCCCAGGGGACCAGGGTCAGGGCTGCAGAGTCATCTCTCGGCCCATAGGAGACATTGGCCCTCTGCTGCGGGAACTCGGGCGAGAATGCCTGAGAGAGGGTCTTCCCATCGGGCATCACCAGGCCCAGGAACTCCCCGTCGCTGTCGAGCTGGAAGCCTGTGTGCAAGGGCGACCCGGGCACGGTGCGGTCCTTGCCCGAGGCAAAGACCACCAGGTACTCGCCGGGCCCCAGGGACCGGGGCGGAAAGGTCCACTTGGTCAACCTCCTCGGGTTGTCCGTCAGGTGCCAGCCCCCCAGGTCCACAGGCTCGGAGGAGTCGTTGTGGATCTCGATCCAGTCCGGGCTGTCCCCATCCTCGTCGCGGACCAGGCCGTCGTTGGCGGCCAGGAACTCGGTGATCCGTACGGCAGCAGGGCAGAGTTGCACAGCGGCCGTAAGAACAAACAGGAACACCAAGACCCTTAACCCTGTCCGATTCACGTCACCCTCGATGATCCAGGTCCGTCTACGGGTCCAACGACATACCTAGTCTATCCGTTTTGAGATGGGGTATTCAAGACACAAGGCCCGATTCCACCCGAGGTCGTCCCGGCCCGTGCGGTCCCCGACCTATCTCGCCGTGGGCCTTTCGATCTTCAGCGCAGCCTGGGACCAGGCGGTCCGGCCTTGTACGTCCGTGCACTCCACGCGGAGGAAGGGGCATCCCGACCAGTTCCATCTGATGACTGCCTCGGTTAGCGTCCCTCGGTCCGAGGCGATCACATGCTCCACCTTGCCCACCGTGGACAGGGCCCGGATCGCCCTAACAGGAGAGCATCGCACGTGCAGCTTGTCCTCTGTATCCAGATGCACATCCTCGATCCTGGGCCCTGCGCTGAAGTAGAACTGTCCGTTCCGCAAGGCCGTGACGATCGCCTCAGCGCTCAGGGCCTGGGCCTTGACCATCACCCAGCCTCCGCCGGAGTCCTTGCCCGGGCTGTGCGAGTCGTCCGTGGCCACCCCCAGGACAGGACGCGACTTCCTCAACAGCCGGTCCCAGTACACCTGCGAGTTGCCGCGCAGCCCCTCGCTCGCGGCAGTGGAGTAATTGAAGACCTCCACTGCAGGTAGACAGTTCATGTCCTCCAGGACCGACGTACTGTCCAGGCTCCAGTGAGGGTGGGCCATGAAGGCAAAGCCGCCGCGGTCCCACCACTTCTCCATTGCACGGGACAGATCCTCCTTCTCCTCCAGTCGCCGGCCGCATCCGGGCCCGACCACCACGAAGTGGACGACCTCACCCTCGCGGGTCGTGTCGTATTCCAGGCCAGGCAGGACCAGAAAGCCAGGTCGGTTCATCTCCTCCAGGGGATACGCCAACGGCCTGTAGACCTTCTTCTCTTTGTCCCAGAACCCGCTGAGGTGATCGGTCAGGGCCGTGAAGTCATATCCTGCGTTGCGATACACCTCGGTCGTGGCCAGTGGTTCCAGGCTCCCATCTGAGGTCGTGGAGTGCAGGTGGAGATTGCCCTTGTACCATCTCCCTGGCGCCTGGAATCCGCCGAATGTATACCTTGTATCCACCTGGGGCTGCTCCGCCCCCACAATCGTGGCCTGCGGCTCCGCTACCCTGCATGTGACTGTCCCTATTGCGAGAAAGGCCATCCCAATCCATACCCAACCATGAATCCACAGCATGGTCTTGACCTCCGAGGGATCTGGCTTCATGACAGCAGCCCAAGCTCCACCAGCACCTGGCGGACCCGCTCTCGCTCGGGTTCGCGGAACCGGTGGAACGGCTCTGCCATGAAGTCGTCGCACACGCCGAGCAGGGACAGGGCGCATTTGACACCCTTGATCACCGTGGAGGCATGCCGGCCCACCTGGTAGACGCGGCCCAGGGACAGGAGCCGTGCTTGCAGGGCCGCCACGCGTGCATCGTCCCCTTGCGTCGCTGCCTCGTAGAGATCCACGAACAGCCGGGGCTCGATCTGGGCCCCCCCGTTCACGCCCCCGTGTCCGCCGCGGCGAAGGGTCTCGACCAGCAGGTGTTCGGGCCCCACGAGCAGGCCCCAGTCCGGGCGATGCCGGGCCACGTCCAGGCCCTGGTCGCAGTAGGCCGGGTCCCCGGAGCTGTCCTTGACGCCCGCCATGCCTTCCAGGGGCGTCACACACCGCAGGGTTTCCGGCGAGAACTGCGTCTTGGTCATCTGCGGCATGTTGTAGAGGAACAGGGGCAACGGCAGCTCGGGCACGAGCCGCTCGATGAACTCCAGCAGCTCCGGCTGTCCTGCGGGGAAGTAGTAGGGCGACGAGGAGACCACCGCTTGCGCACCGGCCTCCGCCGCGCAGCGGGCCAGGGCCACGGCCTCCACGAATGAGGTGTCCGTGATGCCGACCAGCACGGGCACGCGGCCTCGCACCTGCCTGCAGGCCAGGGCGATCACCTCCCTGCGGAGCCGGTAGCTCAGGCTCGGGCCCTCGCCGGTGGTGCCCAGGATGAAGACGCCGTGCACCCCGCCGGCGATCACCCGCTCGAGCAGACGCGTCAGGCCCTCCCTGTTCAGTGTGTCGCGGTCCAGCAGGGGGGTGATCAGGGGAGGCACGATGCCGCGAAGGGGTCTGGTGAGAGAGGCAGTCGTCATCTTGCGGGGCCTCCAGGTTTGGGCGACCGTCGAGAGAAGCGGCTGACCAACAGGCCGACCAGCAGGATGGTCAGTGTGCCGATCACGATGACCAGGAAGCTGTGGAACGGGCTGCGGTATCTCTCCAGCGGGCCCTTCCACATGGGCGAGAGACTCATCCAGAAGATCACGGCCAGGCCCACGATTACTCCCGTGACAGCGGCCGCGTTCCTGGCCCTTCGGGCGATCTGGCCCAAGAGGAACAGGCCCAGCATGCCGCCGCTGAAGATGCTTGCCAGTTGCCACCAGGCGTCCAGTGCGCTGCGGATCCTCATCATGGCCAGGGCCATGGCTACTCCGAGCAGCCCCACGGCCAGGGACGCGATCCAGAGCACCCGCATGGACTCCCGCTCGCCCGCGCCCGGTCGCACGTACCGCTTGTAGAGGTCGCAGAGCACCAGGGTGGCCGCGCAGTTGACGCTGCTGGAGATCGTGGACTGCGCGGCCGCGAAGATGGCCGCGATGACCAGGCCCGTCAGGCCCACGGGCAGTTGGGTCACGATGAAGTGCGGGAACACCGTGTCCGGCCTGGCCGCCACGTCTGCGGGCAGCAGGTCCGGACGCGCGGTGTAGAAGGCGAACAGGCCCGTGCCGATGAAGAAGAAGACCGCAGAGATCGGCAGGTAGAGCATCGCGCCGAGCCACACGCTGCGGGCGGCGGCCCGGTCCGTCCTGGCCGTCAGGTAGCGCTGCACGTAGCTCTGGTCGATCCCGAAGTTCTGGAGGTTGATGGCGACCCCGTACACGAACACCACCCAGAAGGTGGCTTCCCCCAGGCCCGGGCCGAAGCTCCCGAGGCCGAACTTGTCGTGTTCCGCCGCGATGCGGAAGAGCTGCCCGGGTCCCTGGGGCAGGCCGAAGAGGACCGCCGCAACGCAGGCCAGCGACCCGACGATCAGGACCAGGCTCTGCACCACGTCCGACCAGATGACGGCCTCGATGCCCCCGAACATGGAGTACACGATCACGGCCCCGCCCGTGAGCACGATGAGCTGCGGCACGCCCCAGCCGGTCAGGGGGGCCAGGGTCAGGGCCAGCAGGTACATGATCGTGCCCATGCGGGCCAGTTGCGTGAGCAGATAGCACACGACCGCATAGGTCCGCGCCCAGGGCCCGAACCGGTGCTCCAGGTGTTCGTACGAGGACAGCACGCCGTTGCGGCGGTAGAAGGGCACAAAGAACCTCACGGCCACCCAGGCCGTGACAGGAATGGAGAGGCTGAACACAAAGGGGTTCCAGTTCGCCTCATAGGCCTTGCTCGGGTAGGCCAGGAAGCTGATGCTGCTCACATAGGTGCCGAAGATCGAGAGACCCACGGCCCAGCCCGGCAGCCTCCGCCCTGCAGCCATGAAGGCCTCTGTGTTGCGGGTCTTGCGCCCGAACCACAGGCCTGCGAGCACGGTGCCGACGAGGTAGAGGACGAGCACGGCCAGGTCGATGACGGGTAGCCGGGTCATGGTCGGTTCGGCTCCCCATCCTTCAGCCACCCCTTGAGGATCTCTGCCTGGAGTGCATCCGGGTTTCTCATGGGTCGGATCCGGAAGTCGGGCTCGGTCTTGGGGCCGAGCACGACCTGGACCTCCCGGATCTGATCCCGCCTGGAGTAGAGCAGCCTGACCTTCTCTCCCGGGGCGGCGTCCTTGAGCTTGTCCTCCAGGCTCCTGCTCGTGACGCGGGTCCCGTCCAGGCCGAGGATCTCGTCGTCCACGCTCAGGCCCGCCTCGGCAGCAGGGGAGCCCCGCTCGATACCGGAGATCACCACGGTCCCTCCCTGCTCCCGGGTGGTCGCGCCCAGGGAGGCCCCAGGCAGGGCATTGGGTTCGGTCCGGATCTCCAGGCCGGCGTAGGCAAGGACCTTGGCGTAGTCGATGTCCCCTGGGGTGGAGGCGTAGACGTCGAAGAACTCGGACAGCGGGCACCCGGCCGTTGCCTCGCAGACCTCGCGGAACTCCTGGTCCGTGAAGCCCCTGCCCTTGTCCTTGTAGTACGTGCGATAGAGGGTCCGCATCACGTCGTCGAGGGACCTGTTGTTCTTCGTCTCGTGCCTGATCCACAGGTCCAGGAGCAGAGACAGGGCCGCGCCCTTGTCGTAGTAGGAGATCGTGGTGTTGGCCGTGTCACCGCCGGGCCGAAGGAAGTAGAGCCACACGTCGAAGCTGGACTGGGTCGCCGACTGGAGGCTGCGCCCGGGCTTGGCCTCGTAACCGACGATGGTCTGGGTGAACTGCTTGAGGCACTCATCCCTGCTCAGGAATCCGGCCCTGTTGCAGATCAGGTGTTCGTAGTACACGGTCCCGCCCTCGGACAGCCAGAGGAGGTTCGTGTAGTTCTCTTGGTCGTAGTCAAAGGGCCCCAGGGCAATGGGCCGGATGGACTTGACGTTGTAGAGGTGGAAGAACTCGTGGGCCATGAAGCCCAGCCATCGCTGAAAGTCGCCGGGGTCGTCCAGGTCTGGGACCTGGGTGTAGACGGCCATGGAATTGAGGTGCTCCAGGCCGCCCCTGCCCTCGCCCAGGAGCAGGAAGTCATAGTGTCGGTAGGGGACCTCGTCGATCACGGAGATGGCGGCCTCGACCATCCTCTGGAGGATCTTGGTGAGTTTCTCGCGGTCGAACTCGCCTGGATCTACGATCGAGACCCTGTGGGGGATTCCCCTGACCTCGAACGCAAGGACCTCCTGATTGCCGATCAGGATCGGGCAGTCGTAGAGCACGTCGAAGTCCGCGGCCCTGAACGTGTTCGGCCGCCCCTCCACAGGATCGAGGCCTGTGGAGATCCGGCTGAGGCCTGGATGCGGCTCCACCGTGACGGTCACGGGTCTTCGGAGCTGGCCGGCCGGATACAGGAACACGCCTGTGGGAGAGAGGAAGGCCCTGGAGTCGTCCAGGAAGCTGTCCGCCACGGTCTGGGCATAGGCATACACGTCGTAGGAGACCCGGACCGAGTCCTCCCCCTTGCACAGGATCCGCCAGGTGTTCTTGTCCGTCTTCTCCCAGGCCAGGGCTTGGCCCCGGCCGTCCTCTGCGCGGAGGTCCACCACGTTCCTGGCATAGTCCATGATCTTGTAGTACCCGGGTGTCCAGGCCGGCATCTTGAGGTCCAGGGTCTGGCCCTCCACACCCCGGCAGACCATCGCCACGTGCAGGTAGTGGGTGCTGGGCCGGGCCATGGATACGGTGAAGGCCGGGCTGTCCCTGGGCTCCTCTGCGATCGCGGGTAACCCGAATGCCGGTACCGCGGTGATAGACAAGGCGATGAGGAGCATCCTGTGCATTGTCAACCTTTCAAGGTGTGCAGGTTTCGCTCATAGAATACCGGCCCACTACAATCCATCGCTAAGAGCACTGCTACGTTCCGGCGCATCGACCAGACTGAGGGCGGCCTTCAAGTGACTCACTTCCTCTTCGATGATGGAATGAACGGTCGTGAAGAACCCCTCCGGATCCCGACGAGTGGGCTGGACCAAGTAGTACACCTGGATGCCATGCTCGGGGAACCGCCGAATCGCACCAGTCTGGTTGGTGTTGGTGGGGGAGTACTTCATGAGTGAGACCAGGATCAAACACCCATCAGGCCTGCTCCACTGCTGCTTCTTGGGCCCTCGCTCTCTGCCTTTCTGGTAGCTCAGACTGGTCGCAGTAACCCTGGCCTGGTCGATTTCAGACAACTGGGGATACCGATCCCGCAAGGAGAGCAGACGGACATGAATGGTGTGGATGCAGTCCGCTACGACCTCGTCTCGCGTGCGGGCGACCTGGGGCGTGCCTTCATCCCCCAGGGAGACCGGCTGCGGCTCCTTCGAAGGCGCTTTGCAGGAGCCCAGGAGCATCGCTCCCAACACAGCCACAACGGTTGTCCTCGTCCATCCCATGGTCATGCCTCCAGGGTCACGGTGTCCGTGGGGTTCCTGATGGACCCGTGGGAGGTGGCTGTGTGCCCCTCGCGCCGCGACCCCTTCTGCCGAACGGGGCCATCGGCCCCTCGGTCTGGGCAGGCATCTCTGCAGGCAGGAATTCGCCCACAAGGCCGAGCATGGCCACGGTCTCCAGGCCGTCCTGGGCCGCATTGTTCGTGTTGGCCATGCCGGATTCGTTCACTGGGTTCAGCGAGTCCGGCCCCTCGATCCTGCGGTCCGCCCCGCCTCGCATGCCGAACTGAGGGCCGCGGCCCCTGCCGACCAGGGTATTCACTGCGGCCTGCTTGAAGGCCTCGGCCCCGGTCTTGTAGAAGACCCAGCCCGCCAGACGGCCGTCCCGGACGTACCGGCCGTCCATGCCCTCTGTGCCCGTGGTCATGTCCTGGACCAGGAGGTCCCTGGGCGCGTTGTACAGCCGGCAGTACTGCAGCCAGAGCCTGTGCCAACGGGGGTCATCGAGCATCAGGCTCAGCTCAAAGGCCACCTCCGCGCCGCCCATGATGGTGGCCAGGTTGTACTGGCCCGGCTCTTCGACCAGCGGGTAGAGTCTGCCCGTGGCCGGGTCGTACCCCAGGACCAGGTTCCGGCCCGTGCGCATGCCGAAGGGCATCTTGGAGAGGCTCTCGACACCGGCCAGGATCTTGTCCCGCCATCGGGTGTCCCCTGTGCGCTCCCACTCGGTCATCCAGTTGCCTGCAAAGGCCAGCCAGTCCGGTCCGAGGCGGACCCGTGTGGGCGCGACCTTCTTCTCCGCCTCCGTGATGGGCTGGGCCAGGCGCATGGGATCGAACTCCACGGTCTTGAGGTCCGCGTTGAGCATCTCCCGCATCTGGTCTCCGGTCCGCTCGTCCGTAGTCAGATAGTAGTGGTATCTGCGGTAGGCGGCCTGGCTGATCCGGGCCTCCTTGGCCCCGCACCCCCAGTGGCGGACGTTGTGGCGGGAGCCCAGGCCCGCCAACCTGCCCAGGTGGTAGCAGTCCACCTCCCCCGTGTGCCGGGTCATGGCCTCTGCCATGCGGAACACATCCGGCCTTCCCGTGCGGAGGAAGCTGGTCCACAGCCACATGTCCGTGCCCAGCTCCGAGTTGTCCCAGGCCATGCCGCCCAGGTCGTAGCGCCACACGTGGCGGTTGTAGTCGTACGAGTGCATCACGTCCCCGTAGTCCCAGAACCCGTACCAGTTGCGCTGGTCCACCTGCCGGACGTAGTAGTCGAGTGTGGCCTGCAGGCGGTCCTCGATCGCCTGCTTGGCGGGCGTGGAGCGGTCCACCAGACCCCAGATCCCGAAGGCCTGCGCTGCGCGCAGGGTCTGGGGGGAGCAGACCAGCAGTGGCGGCTGTGCGGAGGCCTGGGCCATGTGCACGGCGGCCTCCTTGCCCGGCACACCGGCGGTCGCGAAGAGCGTCAGCTCGCTCGTGCGGGCAATGCCGTGGGGCGTGCTGAGGCCTTCCTGCACGTCCTCGTAGGCCTCTTCAAGGCCATGGGCCCGGGTGTCGTAGTGGCGGAGATCCATGGCCGGGGCGTCCGGAGACCAGAGCCAGGCCCGCACCTGGGCCACGTCGCTGCTCGCGCGGCAGACCTCCAGGGAGGACGGATAGGACTGCCAGAAGTCCTTCACGCCCACGGCCAGGCCGCCGCTCACATCACCCGCGAAGACCAGGCCGGAGGCCCGCTTGCCCGCCCCTGCAGCCAGCCAGCAGCTCTGCGGATTGGCCCTCTTCTCGATCGTGAACCCGTTGGCATTGGGCTGGATCAGCCTGAAGTCGTCCCACACCGCCCACATGGACAGGAGGTTCCGCACCCGGGGATCGACCTGTTCCTTGTTCGGCACCCTCGCGCCTGCGATCTGATCCGTGTACACATCGGCCCGGGTGTTGGGGTCCTGGATGAAGCGGCCGTCCCTGCCCTTCAGGGGCTGGATCGGCTCGGACCACAGACCGCCGTCTTGGCCGGAGAAGCGGACGTGCCGGTTCTGGACCTGCTCCCGCATGGGGACCGCGAAGGTTACGCCCAGGCCGCGGATGAAGTCCTTGTGCTCATCCCCGTCGTACACGATCGTGTGCACCATGCGGACCTCCTGCCGGCCCGCATAGAAGTACAGGCGGACATGGAAGGGGAGCCACTCGCGCCCGCCCTCCACGGCCCTGTGCACACCGCTGAGCATGA
Source organism: Phycisphaerae bacterium (assembly GCA_018007255.1). Taxonomy (GTDB): domain Bacteria; phylum Planctomycetota; class Phycisphaerae; order Sedimentisphaerales; family Anaerobacaceae; genus DTPU01. Next base: position 20,825 of record JAGOQT010000016.1, read on the forward strand.
CCACGGCCCGGACCGGGCCGGACTGCTCCACGGCGGTCTGCCGGATCTCACTGATGAACCGTGCCCTGGCCTGAGGCCTGGCCGCATCCAGATCAGGCCCCTCCTGCAGGATGCACTCCAGGCGGCCCTGCCTGGCCACCACCCGGCCGTCCACGGTCATGGACTCCACCAGGTCCTTGCCCGTGCGGGGGATGCGGCACTGGAGCGGACCTGTGCTGACCTCGATGACCGCGGCCGCCTGTCTGACCTGCACGGCTGCGTCCGGGGCCTTGCCCTGCGCGAGGGTGAGCTTGAACGGACCGGCTGTGTCCGGCTGGGCCACTGTGGCCAGGCCGCTCCACTTGAGCGACCCGTCCGCCCACAAGGCCAGGGGCCAGGTCTGGACCGGCAGGGCCTTGCCCTCTGCGTCCTTCAGGGTGAAGGCCTGGTCCCTGGGGACCTGTCCCTTGGCCCACGGCACGCCGAAGCTCACGCCCACGGGCAGGGGCGGGGGCCCATCCAGCCAGTTGAGCGTCACGTCCTGGCCGAAGGCGGACACCGTGGATAGCAGGATCAAGGCAGTGACTGAAGCGATGCACACCCCCGAGAACACAGAACTCAGAACCGAGAACTCAGAAGGACCGGACAACTGAACAGACCGGAACGTGTCCGGCAAATCGGTTTTCCTGAGAGGTCTGGCAAGGTGTGCCCGTGACATGGACTTCCGCTCCCTTCTGAGTCCTGCGTCCTGCGTTCTCTGTTCCCATGGTCTTGGCAAAAGCCCATTGACAGTTGGAGATCGGCGAATCGTCTTCATAAGGGATTCCTACCTATCCGGGTGATGGGTCTTGTTCTCCGCTGTTCTGTATGCGCGCGGGTCTGCCATGAAGTCCCTGTACACCTGATAGTGACCCGTCTCCTCATAGGCCACCGGCCGGATGGGCGCGTGGTCGAAGCTCAGGATCCTTGCGCAGGGACAGCTCAGGAGGATGGGCGAGTGCGTGGCGATGAGGAACTGGGCGTGGCCCGCCCCGGCCATGGCCTGCAGCAGGCGGAGCAGCTCGATCTGGCGCCTGGGCGAGAGGGCGGTCTCCGGCTCGTCCAGGAGGTAGAGCCCCTTGACCCGGTACCTGGAGGCGAAGAAGGACATCAGGGACTGACCGTGCGACTGGGTCAGGAGGGACCTGCCCCCGAAGTACTGGAACAGCCCAGGACTGGAGTCGGTCCAGCCCTCGACCCGCTCTGAGAAGTACCGAAAGTGCTCGGAGGAGAAGAAGGACCCAGGCACCGGGCCCTCCGTCCAGGACACGTCCACGTAGCGCCACAGGTCCTCCTCGTGGGGATTCCGCTCTACGCGCGGGACGTCCGGATCTGCCCAGATATGGATGCCACTCCGACGGGTGACGGCCCTCAGGAGCGTGGACTTTCCTGTGCCATTCTCCCCCACGAAGAGGGTGATGGGCGAGTCCAGGACCAGTTCCTGAGTCTCCTGCAAGGGGGCTAGGCTGAAGGGGTATCTCTCCCGGGTGGGGAACCGATCTGCATGAATCTGTATGGCTCGGATGTGCATCCGCTACCGGCCGTCTCCGGCCGGCTCATAGAACTCGATCTCCTGGATGCTGAGCGTGCCCCGCCCTCCGCGTTCGTCCCCAGTGGAGGCGTTCTGCTGGTTCTCCAGCTCCGTGATGCCGAAGGCGTCCCGGGCCGTGGAGGACTCCGTCAGCTCGATCCTGAGGCCCTTGCCGAGCACCGGCTTGACCGGGAGGGTGACATAGCCCAGGCTCCTGGGCGTGGACCCGCGGAAGACCTCCTGGCCCTCGACCAGGATCCGGATCGGGTAGCTCCGCTGGCGCCAGCCCGCCAGCTTCAGGGTCACCTCGTGGACCTGGGCGGGCCTGGCCCATTCATAGGCGATCCAGGCCGTGGCCATCTGGTTGTCGTTGGCCCAACCCGTGGTCTCCACGTCGTCGTAGCTGAGGGAGGCCTGGTCGGAGTTGGCACCGGCCGTGGCCCCGGCCACGGGCACGGCGCTCCTGGAGACCTTGAAGGAAGGGCCTTCAGGCGTGGGGCCGCGGTCGAGATAAGACGGCAGGCCCTCTCCCGGAAGGTCCCTGGCCAAGCCGTCGGTCACGACCACCGGACTGGAGGCCATCTCCAGCGTAGCGGGCCTGAGCCCTTCCGATCTGGCCGTGACCGTGATCGTGCCCGGTCTGGTTGACGAACGGACGATCACCCGGTTGACCCCGCACTCCACGGGTAGGCCCTTGGACAGGATGTGGTTGTCCGGACCTTGGGCCATCCCGCCCCGCCACTCGGCAGGTCCGTTCAGGTCGAAGTCGATCCTGTTGAGGGCGGTCGGGCATCTCCGGCCCTCGGCATCCACGACATCGACCTCCAGCAGGGCCAGGTCCGCGCCGTCCGCCCGGAGGCCGCCCGGCCCGGTCATGGCCTTGAGGCGCACGGCAACAGGATCGCCCACGGTCTGGTGACTCGCCTCGCACAGCCTCTTGCCTGCGGCGTCCGAGCCCACTGCGACCAGGAGCCCCGGCTGCCACTGGACGTCCTTGAAGGTAAAGAGGAACCTGCTGCTCTGTCTGCCTTGACCCCATGACCTGCCGTTGAGGAAGAGCTCCACCCGGTCCGCGCTCGACACGACGTACACGTCCTTCTTGACGTCAGGGGCGTAGTTCCAGTGGCCGAGGATGTGGATGCCCGGCCTTTCCACGTCGACCCACCCGTTCCACATGACCTGGTGCGCCCAGTATCCGTCCTTGGGGATCCGCAGGGCGTCCACCTCGCCACTCCGCCGGAAGTTCTCCGCGCCGCGGAAGTGGGTGTTCGTGTCCGAGAAGATGATGTTCACGCCTCCGGAGTTGACCCGCGTCCCCGTGCCCGGGCGCTCCCGCCAGTAGTCGTACCAGCGGACCACGTCCTCGATCGCGTGCGAGTCCTGGTTGCGGTTGTACTCCCGCGCAGGGGCATTGCGGTAGGGCGGGCCGTCCCCGTCCTTGTGGAAGGGCGGGCTGTAGTCGTCCCAGCACTTGCGGAGACCCTCGTCTCTGGAGTACTCCATCATCCAGAGCGGGATCCGGGCGCTCTTGTTGATGTAGAGCATCTCGCCTCCATACTCGGCCACCCGGCTCTCGAGCATCTCGCGGCTGCCGACAGCCCTGGCGCCGTGGGGGTCGTACTGGTCCCGCAGGGCCTTGATCTGGAGCATGTGCTCCTCGCTGACGCCCTTGTTGCCCGCCTCGTAGAAGAGGATGCTGGGGTTGTTCCGATTGTAGATCATGGCGTCCCGCATCAGCTCCACGCGCTGCTCCCACTGCCTGCCTGTGGCGTCCTTCTCCGAGTCGCCCGCGGGCATGGCCTGGAGGAGACCCACCCGGTCGCAGGACTCCACGTCCTGCCTCCAGGGCGTGATATGCATCCAGCGGATCAGGTTGCCGTTGCCCTCCACGATCATCCGGTTGCTCAGGTCGCTCAGCCAGGCGGGGACCGCGGAGCCGACGGCCGGCCACTCATTGGAGGTCCGCTGGCCGTAGCCCTTGAGGTGGATCACGCGGTCGTTGAGCCGGACCATCCCGTTCGAGAACTCGGTCTTGCGAAAGCCCGTGCTCGTCCGGACCACGTCCACCGGCCTGCCGTCCACCTTGAGGGTGGTGTAGACGCGGTAGAGGTAGCCGTACCCCCAGCTCCAGAGGTTCAGGCCCTCCACCTTGGCAGACGCACCCACGACCCGGGTCTCCCCTGCGCCCAGTGTGGTCTGTGCGCCGGCCCAGGTCTTGATGGCCTTGCCCTCCATGTCCTCGATCCGCACCTCCAGGCTGAAGGTCCTGGCCTGGGCGTGCTCATTGCGGACCTGGGACTCCACGTGGATCGTCCCGGTCCTGGCCCCCACGTCCAGGTCCTTGGCGTACACGTACACACCCAGGGTCCCCAGGTTCGAGTACAGGGGCAGGGTCTGGTAGAGCCGGTCCGTCACGTGGAGCCGGACGTTCTTGTGGATGCCCCCGTAGTTGGCGTTGAAGTTCCGGTCCGCCCATTGATACCGCTGGTTCGTGGCCTGCTCGCGGTAGTCCCAGGCGTTGTCGATCCGGACTGCCAGGACGTTCTCCTGGGGCCCGGGCCGGACCGCGTCCGTGATGTCGAGGCCGAAGGCCATGACCCCGTTCTCATGGCGTCCCAGGTGGCGGCCGTTGAGGTAGAACTCGCCCGCCTGGCGCACGCCCTCGAACTCCAGGAAGACCTTGCCGGGCGCGGCATCGGCAGGCAGCCTGAAGTGCTTGCGGTACCAGGCCACGCCCGTGGGGAGCTGGGCGATGGAGACCTTGAAGGCCGAGTCCTCGTTCCAGGCGTAGGGCAGTGTCACGACCTTCCACCCGGCGTCGTTGAAGTCGGGCGCAGAGGCCCCATTGGGGTCTCCGACCCAGACCCTCCAGCCTGGATTGAAGTTGTATGTGGTGCGGGGCGAGGCCGGCGGGGAGAAACGGGTCTCCCCAAGGGCGAGGCAGCCCCCTGCAGCAACCGCGATCAGGATCACCGAGCAGACGATCCCGACCGTGGAGCGATGGGGCCCGTCCACCTGAAC
>JAGOQT010000293.1 GCA_018007255.1 Phycisphaerae bacterium
CACCCGTAGCCCTCCTTGGTCAGGGTCTGCGCCCATTCCCCCGCGTCCTGTGGAAACTCGTCTCTCAGGATTCGCATGCACAGGGCCCTGAGTTCCTCCTGTCTGCGTATCCGCTTCGCGTTCCTGAGGTCCCCGGGCACATCCGCCGCGCGCCAGTAGCGGGACATCTGCTCCAGCGTGATGTCGCCCCTCTTGAAGTACTTCCTCAGACGACGGGGCATCCGGGTCGGAAGGGCAAAGCCTTCATGGACGGCCTGGACCTGCGTCTCCTCGTAGGTGTAGTGGAGGAAGGGGTTGGTGAAGAACACCGCCGGGCTGTAATCCACGCGGAGGTCGGAGAGAAACGGATAGAGGGCTCGCAGGTGCTTGCCGGGATCGAGGAGGCCCGCAGGCCCATCACCGATCACCACGGAGTAGCAGTACCGATTGAAGTCCGGGCGGTTGAATCGGACAATATCGCTGTACACACCCTGCAGTCTGGCCTTGGTCTGACGCCGCACGTCCAGGACCAACACCCTCGACGTGGTCGTTGCCCTGGCGTGCCGGGCAAGGTCTGCCACCGTGATCTCCCCTTCGCCCTCCACGGGGCGGACCAACTCGACCGATTCCATGCCGGGCTGGCTGTGCAGTCTCTCCACCACATCGCTCGCAAGGACGCGATCCAGGGTCAGGATGTGGATTCTCGATGCCCTGTCCTCGTAGTGCAGCATCCCAAGCCCACCTATTGGACGATGTCCTTGGAGCCGTTCGAGACCCTATGGAAGAAGTCCTTGCCCGTCACGCCTGTACTCCTTGCTCGCCTCATCCTAACCGCATCATCGAACCGGGACAAGCACAACCCACACCGCGTCTCCCTGCCGCACGCCGACTTCCAGACGGCCGGTGACGTGGCCGCAACGTCGGCCATGCCTGTGGGACGGTCTGACAGTCCGACAGTCGGACGGTCCTGCGGTCCCTGGCCTGATATCGTAGTGATCCCTACGGGCATGACATGTGTGGGATAGCCTCGCGGACCTGCACCAGAACCCGGACGCTGCAGCCCACCGGCGGGCTCTTGCCGTGGGCGTGCTAGACCGGGACGCCCCTGGATTCTCCTCCCCGAGGCGATTTTCCACTTGCCATCCCCGGTGGATCGCATTAGTATTACATTAGTGGTCTATTTGGGAGGATCTGGTCATGAGATGCAGCGATCTCACTCAGACGATCGGGCGGCGCTCCGTGAAAACCCTGTGCACGGCCGTGGTCATCCTCTTCCCCCAGGCCCTGTGCAAAGCCACGGCTCCACGCGGCCCTACACCCTCGGCAGTGCAGGGCGCCCCCTGGGCCGAGCGGGCCGGAGATCTCTACCGCAGACTCGCCAAGGCCGTGGCTGAGGACCGCTGGTCGGACGTCTCCAGCCAGGCCCAGGCCCTGAAGACGGCTGTGCGTGAGCTGGAGACGGCCCTGAAAGCCACGGCACGATTGGGGGCCGCTGCAGAGCCCAACGCGGGTCCCTTGGCCCGCCCGAGAGGCAGGCCCGTTCCCGCCGCGCGACCTAGGTCACAGGCGGAATCGGGACAGGCCGCGGACCTGGTGCGCAGCCATGCCGGCCGGCCTGAGGATCGCAAGGCACTCCAGGCCATCGTGGCCCGGATCCCAGGCCACCTCGACCAGATCACGGATACGGTACAGGCTCGGAAGTACAGGCTTGCACGTCAGGCCTTCGACCAGTTGGACGAGCAGTGGGAGGCCCTTGAATCCAAGCTGGGCCTGCCCAAGCCGTTGGAGCTGGCCACTCCCTACGATCCCAATCGACCCACGACCTGGGACCAGACCTGGGGTCGGACCTGGGTGGATCCCCAAGGCGGATTCGGATTTGGGTTCAGCTTTGGCGGCACCGGGACCAACGGGTTGAGCGGGGGATTCGGCATGATGCAGATGACCGGTCCGAATGGGACGCGGACCTGGACCTTCCAGCCGGACTCCAACTCGTCCGGCCTCTGGATGGGCCCAGCGAGCGGCCTTGCAGGCCTGGAAGTCATGCGCGTGCAGGTCTGCCGCCAGCAGCTCACCATGCTGGACCGCATGGTCGAGACGGGGCAGTGGCTCGGGGCCGGGCATGCAGTCCAGAGGCTGGAGCACGCGGTGCTGGACCTGAGCCAGGCCCTCGACAGGCCTTCCGGGGCCGGCCTCATCCGCCCCAGGGGTCGCCTGGACCCCCTCTCGCCCGACATCGGAGACCTGATTCGCAGTCGGCCTCTCAGGGGCCCCATCCGGGACAAGACCGCCGCTGCATCCAGGTTGGCCAGCCAGTTGCGCGAGGCCGTGACAGCCCAGGACAAGGACAAGGCCGGCCAGGTCAGCCGTGAACTCAGTCAGAGGCTGGATGAGATCGCCGAGGGCCTCGGGGGCGCCGGTCGGACGGTACCCCAGTCGGACAGTGCAACGGTCAGACCGTAGGACCGTGAGACGGTCAGACGGTCGGACAGTCTTACGGTCCCACGGTCATACTGGCGGACTGGACAGCCTCCCACGAGAGTCGCGGGTAGTCCTGGCCTTCGTCGATCCACCAGAGGTCCTCAGTGCCGTTGGCCGTCTCGCCCGCGAAGTCCCAGCCGACATCGAGAAACGTCTTGGCCGTCTGCATCTCGGCGGTGGTCTTGCCTGTGCCGCCGGCACTGGTCTCCTGGCCTGAGATCTGGGTGTCCCAGAAGCAGGCAGTAACGGCGGCATCGGCCGAGCTGGAGCCCGCGATCCCGCCGACCTGGGTCGTCCCCGTGATCCTGCCTGTGCTGTAGCAGTTCGTAATTGTGCCGTAGTTGTCGCAGGCAATCCCGCCCGCATCCCGGTCTGCGCCAACCGATCCGGTGTTGTAGCTGTCTGTGATACTCCCGTAGTTCCCGCCGGCCAGGCCGCCGACGTCATCGACACCGGTGACCGCTGCGGCGCTGTACGCAGTGGTCACGCTGCCCCAGTTCCTTCCCGTCAAGCCGCCGACTCGACTGTCCCCGCGGACTGTGCCGGTTGCGCAGCTGGCCGCCATCCGACCTTCATGGAAGCCCGCGACGGCCCCGACATAATCCGTCCCCTCCACGCTCGCCTGCTCCAGGCGCACCCCCTCCACCACGCTCCCGGACGCGGTCCGGCCAAACAGACCCAGGTAGGAGGTCCCCTGGATCGTCATGTTCGAGATCGCGTGGCCGTTGCCGTCCAAGACCCCCGTGAACGCCGTGCCTGTGAAGGCCGGGTCGCACGGGTCCGTGTCCGGCGCAATCAACGCGCGGTCGTAAGAACGGCCGGCCAGGTCGATATCGGCCATGAGCCGGAAGTGCCTGTCCCAGTCGTTGAGCTCTGCGCACAGGGCGTCCATCTGATCTGCCGTGTAGATCAGGTAGGGCCTGTTCGGATCCCCCCTGCCTCCGCCATACCGGCCATGGCGATGGGACGGGGACTTGCTCGCCTTGGACGTGCCGCCATACGCGCCCAGGTTGAGGATGCCGCCGTTGGGCCTGGGCTCAAAACCCACGGGGCCCTCCGGGTCCCCGGCATCGATGCACGGGCTGCTGACCAGGTCCGACACCCACGCCTGACCGTCGGGATCGTACCTGCCCGCTTGCGACTTCAGGTGATAATCGCCGGGCATCCACACGGCGTTGCCGCCGTCGGGGCCGGTCACCGCGAGATTCGGATCGTTCGCGTCCGCCCAATAGCCGCCCCTGGCGAAGCGCGGATTCACGGACACGGAGCCCCGACCGGCCAAGCTGTCATCAGGGGCCCCATCGTGCAGGTGGTTCACGTCATTGTCCCACAGGTTGTTGTAGGACAGGATGGGCGTTCCCTTGACATAGTTGCGGTTGATCCCCGAGACGTGTCCCACGACGATGTTGTTTGCGATCGTCGGCGAGACCCACTCCCTCAACAGGATCCCATCGTCCTGGTTGTACACGATCGTGTTGTTGATGATGTTCGGATCGGACGGCTCCGCCATGGAGCCGTACAGGTACAGGCCGTCTCCGTTGTTCTCAATGACGTTGTTCCGCACGTCCGGATGGGCGCCGTACCAGACGCCCACGCCCGCCCTGTTCCCGACGATGACATTGCCCTTGATGACGGGCGCATGGTCTCCTTCCACGTAGATCCCGCAGTTCAGGTGGGGCGACCCCGACTGCCCGCTGTTCCTCAACGTGAATCCGGCAACGGCCGCGCCGTCGGCCCGTGCGTCCACGACATCTCCATGGCCGTTGGCGTCGATGACCGTCACCTCCGGCCCGGACCCGATCAGGCTCACGCCGTCCCTCAGGGTCACATTCTCGAAGTACGTGCCCGGCGCGACCAGGACGATATCGCCGTACCCGGCCGCGTCGATCCCGGCCTGGATGCGGCGGAAGTCGGCCTGACCCTCGTCGTCCACAGTGATGAACTTGCCGCAGACAAGTGGGCAGAGGCCGACGGCAATGAGCACCACCCAGGTCCCCCCTAGCACACGCGATGTTCTCTCTGGTTTCATCTTGTGTTGCCTCCTGTTTCCGCCCTCAATCACCCGTTCGGTCTGTCTGCAGAGTCCAAGCCAGCCTGAGGTACTGTGACGTGGAGCAAGAAGGTCTTTAGCGGCTCCACCCCTTCTTCCCACGGCCTGCGATAGACGAGCTTAAGGGTCATCTGCCCCGGACTGACCGCCTTGAACGTGAAGGTCTCCCACCCGCCGGCGCCTACGAGGGGCGGATTGTCTGTCTCGCGTGGCTTGATCTGTGCCTCGCCCATCTGCTCCACGATGGAGTCCTGGTGATCCACCCATTCCCATCGATACCCCGTAGTGGGATTCGATTCGACTGTGACGGCAAACACCTGTCCCAGCTCGAGCGTGACCTGTCCCTCATGCTCTTCCCACCAGAGGCGAGGATAGTCCAGACCTTCAGCGATCTTCCACACGTCATTTGGACCGTTGACAGTCTCGCCCATGAAGTCCCAGCCGGCATCCAGGAACGTCTCGGCCGTCTGCATCTGGTCGGTGGTCTTGCCTGTGCCACCGGCACTGCTGGTTTGACCCGAGGTCTGCGTATCCCAGAAACAGGCCACCACAGTACCCCCGCCTCCCCCCACTAGCCCGCCGACGTCATAGTTGCCATCGACCGCACCAGTGCTGTAGCAGTTCCTTATGCCTCCATCCCATCCATCCACGCCGCCGCTGCTGTTGCCCCCGACAAGGCCGCCGACCGTCTGATCCCCACTGACC
>JAGOQT010000294.1 GCA_018007255.1 Phycisphaerae bacterium
TTGCAGGCCTTCATGGGGGCCCAGGTTCAGGTCCTGGCCAGCCCCTTTGGGATCAGTGTGAACGTGAACATCCCGGTAGCCACGACATCCCAGGTGGCTCACTACTGAGCCGCTCGGGCGGTCCCTTAGGGCGGTTGTTCCTTGCGGGGCAACCGGCTCGATCGGAGGCCGTCCGACTTGGGATGCCGGGCGGCCCCTTGGCGTGGTCCTGAGTTCGGACCCAGGCTGGGGTCGTGCCGGGCCAGCCCCGTGAGAAGCAGTACAGGCAACCTGTTCGACAGACCCGTCCATCTGCCTAGAATGGGCCCCGAGGCGACCGCCGTGCAGGCGAGAGCCTTGGGGCCCTTGCCTTTCCTGATCGATCCGGTCCGGCGCGCAGGGAGCCCGCCTCAGGGGTCCGGACCCCATGGGGCCCGATACCGGATCCACTCCAGACACAGCCCGCTCGCCGGGGCAAGATGGCCGGCGGCCTTGCGGTCGCGGGCCTCCAGGATCTCCCGGACCTGTCCCGGGCGCCAATGCCCATGGCTGATATCCACGAGGGTCCCCACCAGGATGCGAACCATGTGGTGCAGGAAGCCATCCCCCTCGACGTCCACGTAGATCCAGTCCGGATCGGCGTCGGGTCCCCGAGTGACGTCGCAGCGAAACACGGTTCGCACCGTGTTCCCCTCTGTGCCCGAGGTGGCCGCAAAGGACCGGAAGTCCCGCGTGCCGACGAGGTGCTGGGCTGCGGTGTGCATGGCCTCGATCCCCAGCGGACCCGGGAGGTGCCAACAGAACCGGATCTTCCGGACCGGGCGGAGCCGACCGGTGTAGATCGTGTACCGGTAGCCCTTTCTGGCGACCCCCCGCATCACGTCGAAGTCGGGTCCCACTTCTTGGGCCTGACGGACCACGATGTCCCGGGGCAGGCGATCGTTGAGACCCAGCGGGAGCTGGTCTGTGGGGATGGGGTGGGCCGTCCGGATCAGGGCCACCTGCCCCCAGGCATGGACCCCTGCATCCGTGCGGGCGGCCCCCTGCACATGGGTCGGGTGCCGCAGGAGCGAGGTCGCGGCCTTGCAGAGTGTGCCCTGGACCGTCTGGGCCGCCGGCTGGATCTGCCATCCACGGTAGTCGGTGCCGTCATAGGCGATGGTGAGCTGGATCCGGCGACAGGGATGCATGGCCAGAGAGTACCCCGGGCCGGGCGGGGTTGCCAATGCATTTCGGGCCTGCCCCTGCGGGAGGGCGAGGTGCGGGGCCCAAGGGGCCGAGAGGGGGCTTGTCCGGGCCGCCCAGGCTCGGTGGGAATCCCTTGCTTTCGGGTAGGCCCCGGATAGCATGATATCCGGTCCAGTCCGACGGCGGTGTCGGTCTCGGACGACGGGATGGAATGCGGTTTGATGGGAGGCCGATGCTATGAAGATCAAGGCGGCGTTTGTGCTGCTTGGGCTTTGCGCGGGTGCGGCCTGGGCAGCGCAGATGAGCGTTCAGGTGCGGGACGGCAAGGTGCGGGCTACGCCCTCCCAGTTGGGCCGTGTCGTCGGCACGGTCGGGTACGGAGGGGTCGTCCAAGTCGGGGCCCTGCAGAACGGCTGGTACCCGGTGACCATGGCAGACGGCAAGACGGGCTGGCTGCACGAGTCGGCCCTCTCGAAGAAGGCGGTCGCCATGCGGGCGGGGGCCACGGACGCGGCCACGGGCGTCTCGAACGATGAAGTCGCCCTTGCAGGCAAGGGCTTCAACGAGCAGGTCGAGGCCAAGCTCAGGAAGGACAAGAAGCTGGACTATGCCTGGGTGGACCGGATGGCGGCGTTCGACGTCCGCGCCGACCAGATTGAGCAGTTCCGCTCCCAGGGCCATCTGGCAGGAGGTGCCCGATGAACAGGAGATCCGTAGCCTGGGTGGTGGGGGTGTTGTGCCTGTGTGCGGGGGTGTGGTTCTCGGGCTGTGAGACGGTGGCCGAGGTGGGGACCCAGGTCGCGCAGGAGGCCGGAGTCCTGACCGCGGGCGAGGCCGAGTCGATTACCCGCAGCGCCAAGGCCGTGGAGAAGACCTGGCAGGACCTGACGCCGGAGCAGGAGCACTACATCGGCCGGGCCGTGGCTGCGCAGGTGTTTCAGACCTACCCGGCCCTGGATCGGCCCCAGGCGAATGCGTACCTCAATCTCCTCGGGCAGTCGCTGGCTGTGTTCTCGGACCGGCCCGAAACCTTCGGCGGCTACCACTTCGTGCTGCTGGCATCCGACGAGGTCAATGCGTTTGCCGCGCCGGGCGGACTGATCCTGGTGACCCGCGGGATGCTGCGATGCTGCCAGGGCGAGGATGAGCTGGCGGCCGTGCTTGCGCACGAGATCGCCCATGTGGAGAAGAAGCACGGACTCAGTGCGATCCAGCGGGGCCGCCTGACCGAGGCCCTGACGATCGTTGCGGCCGAGTCCGCCAAGCAGTTGGGCAGCGAGGAGTTGGCGTCCCTGACCCAGCAGTTCGAGGCCTCGGTGAGCGACGTGGTCATGACCCTCACGACCAGCGGCTACTCGCGGACGCAGGAAGGGGATGCCGACGCTGCGGCCGTGCGACTGCTGCATCGTGCCGGCTACCCCGACACGGCGATGATCACCATGCTCCAGCGGATGCAGGAACGGCTCACGGATGCAGGGGGCCTTGGGTTCGCCAAGACGCATCCGTCGGCCAAGAGCCGCGCGGACGCGCTCCGCACCGCGGTCCAGGGGGCCGAGTCTACCCCGGATTCGGTCCGGCAGCAGCGGTTCGTTGCGGCCATGGGGCCGATCGTGGCGGGCAGGTAGGGCCCCGCGTACGGAAGGGCGGCATGGCCAGACCGGGTTTCCGAACTCTCCTCGGCGGCAAGGCGGTGCGCGGCACAGCGGTCGGCCTGGTCGCCGGGGCCGTGGCGTTGCTCGCGTGGCGCCTGGGCTGGCTTGAATCCTGGGAGGCCCCGACCTGGGCGTGGCGGGCCCGGTTCTTCTCCCAGCGGGAGCACCCCTCGCAGCGGGTCCGGCTGATCTTGCTGGACCAGGACAGTCTGGATTGGGCGCAGCGAGAGAATGGCTGGGGCTGGCCCTGGCCTCGCGAGGCGTACGGCGCGATCTCGTCGTTCTGCAGGCGGGGCGGGGCCCGGGTGGTGGCCTTGGACCTGCTCTTCACCGAGCCCTCCGTGTACGGAGTGGGGGACGACGAGTCGCTGGGCAAGGCCCTGCGAGAGGGGCCGCCTGCGGTCCTGGCGGTCATGGAAGGGGGCAGCCGGGATGCGTGGCCCCAGACCCTGCGTCGCCCGGACCCAAGCCCGGACCTGCCCGGCCTGGCCGCGGTTTCCCACCTGTTGTTCCCGGTGCAGGAGGTGGGCGCGGGCGCAGCGGCCGTGGGGCACGTCCTGGGCGTGCCGGAGCCCGACGGCGTGTTTCGGAGGGTCTCGCCGTATTGCCGTTTTGACGGGGCCGCGGTCCCTTCGCTCGGTCTGGCAGCGTGGCTGACAGCGGGTGCCGGATCCCCTTCGATCACGGCATCGGACGGGCGCCTGCGGGTCGGGAGCCAGGTCGTTCCTCTGGACCGGAGGGGCCGCACGATCCTGCGGTTCAGGGGGCCCGGAGGCCTGCCCGACGCGGTCTCCGCTGCCGGGGTGATCCAGTCCGAGCTCCGGCTGCGGGACGGCAATACCCCTTCCCTGTCGCCCGAGACGTTCAAGGACTGCCATGTCTTCGTGGGGTGCAGCGCACCGGCCCTGCTGGACCTCCGGCCGGTCCCCGTCAACCCAAAGTGCCCCGGGGTCGTGCTCCACGCGACGTTCGTGGACAACCTGCTCACGGATTCCTTCGTGGCCGAGTCGTCCGCATGGGCGGTGGGCGCGGGCGTGATGGCCGCCGCGCTGGCGGCCGGCGTCTCCCTGACCTACGGCGGCAGGTGGTGGCAGGCGGGGCCGCTGGCCCTGGTCTGGCTGTGTGCGCCGATCGGGATCGGGTTTGCCGCCTATGCCAGGGGACAGTGGTGGCCGGTCGTTGCCCAGGCGGGCGCGTCCGTGCTGGGCATGATCGGCGCCCTGGCCGCCAACTACTGGACTGAGGGCCGCCAGAAGGCCTTCCTTAAGCAGGCCTTCCGGCACTACCTGAGCGGGGAGGTGATCGAGAAGATCCTGCGAGACCCCAAGCATCTCCAACTGGGCGGGGAGAAGCGAGAGCTGACCATCTTGTTCACGGATCTCGCCGGGTTCTCCACGTTCTCCGAGAGGCTGGGCCCCGTGGAGTTGACCGCCCTCCTGAACGACTACCTCAGTGAGATGACGGACATCATCCTGGAGGAGGGGGGTACGCTTGACAAATACGAGGGAGACGCGATCATCGCGTTCTGGAACGCGCCGCTGGAGCAGCCGGATCATGCAGTCCGGGCCTGCCGCGCGGCGTTGCGGTGTCAACGGCGTCTGGCCGGACTCCGGGAGGCCTACCTGCAGCGGTCCGGGGCTGCGTTGCGGATGAGGGTGGGGCTCCATACGGGCGAGGTGGTCGTGGGCAACATGGGCTCGCGCAAGCGGTTCAACTACACGATCCTGGGCGACGCCGCCAACCTGGCGTCCCGCCTGGAGGGGGCCAACAAGGCCTTTGGGACGGAGACCATGGTCTCCGGGAGCACGTGGCGTCTGGTGTCGGCCGAGTTTTGCGGCCGCAAACTCGCGGACCTCCGCGTGGTGGGCAGGAAGACGGCGGTGGAGGTCTATGAACTGGCCGGATTCGCGACCGATGCCGCGCCTGCGGGGTGGGAGTCCTTTGCCGCCGGCCTTGCGCTCTTTCGCCAGGGGGCGTTCGCGGAGGCCCGGACCGTGTTCGAGCGCCTGCCGGACGATCCTGCCTCGAGGAGCTACGCGGCTCGGTGCGAGGGCCTGGCCGCACGGGCTCCGGCACCGTGGGATGGAGTCTGGGGGCTGACGGAGAAATGACCATGAAGCTGTTCATCGGGGGGATGCGCGGGAGCCAGCCGGCCCTCGGGAGCGGTTTCGACGAGTTCGGAGGCGATACGACGTCGCTGCTCGTGGTCGGATCCCAGGGCGAACGGCTGGTCCTCGACGCCGGCACAGGCATGCGGGCCGTGGCCGGACAACTGGCGGCAGGGGGGGCCGGCGAGGTGACTGTGCTGTTCTCGCACTACCACCTGGACCACCTGGCCGGGCTGACGATGAACCCTCTGCTCTATGCTGCGC
>JAGOQT010000017.1 GCA_018007255.1 Phycisphaerae bacterium
GCAATATCCAGGCCCTGGCCAAGGCCCTCGGCCCTGGGATCCGTGACAAGATCAACCAGGCCGGCGAGGAGATCGTCAACAAGACCAAGGCCGCCGGTGCCCAGGGCATGGACGTGAAGGGCGTCTTCTCCATGTATGCCAATCTTGCGGACACCCTGCTCAAGGAGACCCGGTCTGTGGACGTGGCGGTCGCGCCCAGGCCCAATGTCCTGGTCGTGGGGACCACGGTCGCCGCGCTCCCGGGCACGTCCATGGCGGAGATGCTGACCGACTCCGGCCCCTCCTCCGTCAAGGACTGGGGCCTGCTGGGGTATTGTGAGGACGGGGCCTTTGCCTCCGGGCTCAGCCGTCTGGACATGGGAGCGATGGCCAAGGCCAATCTCAAGATGATGGACCTGTTGCTGCCCGCAGTCGGCGCAAACCTCTCGCCGGACCAGCTCTCGAGAATCAGGGCCACGATGCAGGACATGCCGAACGCAGTGGGCAATGAGATCGCGTTCTCGGCCACGGCCAGTCCCCAGTCCAAGCCCTTCTTCGGCGCCAAGTACGTCTTGACCGTAAAGGACAAGGACAAGCTCCAGAAGCTGCACGACCAGATGCTGGAGATGTACGGCAAGGACGGCTTCCTGTCCAAGGTCTATGCCGGCATGGGGATGGGCATCACCATGGATGTGACGCGTCAGCCAGACTCCACGTACCAGGGCGCGACCATCAAGGCCAGCAAGATGGTCTTTGCCTCCAAGGACCCCAACTCCCAGGAGGCCATGCTGATCCAGAAGATGTACGGCGGCGGATTCGAGTTCCGCATGGCCACCCTGGACCGAGTCGCCGTGATGGCCCTCGGGGCCGATGCGGACGCGAACATCAAGAAGCTCATCGACCAGGCCAAGGCGGGCCCCAAGCAGGCTTCATCCGAGATGCGGTCCGCACTGGACCTGTTGCCCGAGGCCAAGGACGCGGACATGGTCGCCACGGTGAACTACCTCCGGGTGATTGGCGCGGTGTTGCCTGCCATGATGCCGATACCTATGCCACAGCCCAGCTTCCAGACCAAGAGCAACCTCGTCCTGGCCGGCTCAGTGGACAAGGGCAAGGGCACGCTCCACGTGGCCCTGCCCAAGGAGCACCTGACCGAGATCATCCAGGCCGTGCAGCAGATCATGATGCAGCAGATGCAGCAGCAGCGACCGTCAACGGGCGGCCAGCCGGGCAACTAGCCCGCACTGCGGAGTCTGGTCCATGGGCCCGGCTCGGGACGGACACGAGGCCCGGAGGGGCCGTGAAGGGCACACGGGCTGTAACCGCACTGGCCGGGTCAGCCACCCAAGGGATAGGGTTTGAACAGGGCTGACCCGGCGTAGGAGTCCAGGATGAAGCAACGCGACGCGGTCCGCAGTGCGGTGGTGTCCAGACAGACGATCCTGCCCATGGATGTGGTGACCCTGCACCGGTCCGTGGGGCAGGAGTTCTTCGTCACGGCCGTGCCCACGGCCACGACCTCCGTGGCCGCCTGCGTGGACCAGGCCCTGGGGTTCGTCAAGGACCAGGGTGCGCAGGTCCTTTCTATGGATCTGCATACCTGCGAGGCGTCCGAGTCGCCCGACCTGCCGGACTGCCCCACCACGTTCCTGACCGGCTCCGTGCCCCCCCTGGAGGGGGTCCATGTCTGGGCCCTCCGAGGGCCGCAGGTACGCCTCCTGGAGCGGGCCGGCCGGGTGATCGGGTCCTGTTGGGAGGACCTGCACGGCCTGTATGTCCGCATGGCCGGCGTGATCCCTTCCGATGCCCGCGCACCTGGGGAGACCCAGGCTGCCGAGGTCCTGGAGGTCATGAAGGCCACGTTGGCCGAATGTGGCATGGCGTTCTCCGACGTGGTCCGCACCTGGTTCTACAACGACCGGATCACCGCCTGGTACCCTGCGTTCAACCGGGCCAGGACCGCCTTCTTCCGGGCCAACCGGGTCTTTGACGGCCTGGTCCCTGCCAGCACGGGGATCGGCTCCTCCAACATCCACGGGACCGCCTTGGTCGCGGGCCTCTTGGCCCTCCGCCCCAAGGATGGGGCGATCCAGGTCATGCCCGTGGTCTCGCCCCTGCAGAGACCGGCCCTGGAATACGGCAGTTCCTTCAGCAGGGCCGTGGAGGTGGCGTTCCCGGACCACAGGAGGCTGATCGTCTCAGGCACTGCCAGCATCGACCCCGAGGGCCGCACCTGCCATGTGGGCGACCCTGCGGGCCAGACCGACCTGACCATGCGGGTCGTGGACCGCATCTTGACCTCCAGGGGCTGCACCTGGTCTGCGGTCACCCGATCCATCGTGTATGTGAAGCAGGCTGCATTGCGCGAGCCCTTTGAGGGTTACCTCCGTCGGCACCAGATGCCGGCCTTCCCCGCGGTCCTGATCCGCAACGACGTGTGCCGCGACGACCTGCTCTTCGAGATCGAGTGCGACGCCATCCTGCCCAGGGCCTGACCGGGCTAGTCGTTCAACGGGCGGATCCAGATGTTCCTGAACCGGACCGGGTTGCTGTGGTCCTGGAGCTGGATGGGGCCCTTGTCCCCGTGGGCCACGTAGTCGGTCACCGCGTACGGTCCCACCCACCCTGTTCCGCCCTCCAGTTCGACGTGGTCCTGGACCAGCACGCCGTTGTGCAACACGGTGAAGATGGCCTTGCGCACGACCCGGCCGTCCGGTCCGAAGGTCGGCCTGTGGTAGAGGATGTCAAAGGTCTGCCACTGCCCGGGCGGCCTGCAGGCGTTGACCAGGGGCACCGCCCTGCCGTACAGGGCCGCACACTGGCCGTCCGCATAGGTCCTGTTCTCGTAGGAATCCAGGACCTGGACCTCGTACATGCCCTGGAGGAAGACCCCGCTGTTGCCTCGGCCCTGGGACGAGCCCTGGACACGGGACGGTGTGGCGAACTCCACGTGAAGCTGGCACGAGCCGAACTGGGCCTTGGTCTGGATCGAGCCCGCGCCCTTGACCGACTCCATGAACCCCTCTCCGATTCTCCACCTGGAGGGGTTGCCCTGCGTGTCCGACCAGTTCGCCAGGCTGGCCTCGGTCCCGTCAAAGAGCACCATCGCGTCCGATGGGGCCCGGACCGGGGCCGGCTCCGGCCCGGGATCGACCACTGGGGGCACAGGCCGGTTCATGTCGTGCACGAGCCACCGACCCGTATCCGTCTGCACGTACTGCCTCTGTGCGCCCCGCCTTCCGGCCGGGGGGTTCGGGCCGGCTGCGGAGTCCGCGCCCAGACCCAACGAGCACCCGCTGGACATCACTGCGATCACCAGGATCGCCCCAATCCCCGTTCCACGAACCATGAATCATCCTTTCCTTGGTGTCAGAGCCCCGTCGGCCTGCACCCCGAAGGTCAGGCCGTACTCACCACGATGTCGTCAAACACGCTGCCCTTGTTGCCTGAGCTGTACAGGGCCATGCCCCCGGAGCCCATCCGCCCGTCCTCTGCAGAGAGCAGGAGTGTGCCGTCCACGTAGACCCGGAGTGCGGTCCCCCTGGCTAGGACAGCAACCGCATAGGTCCGGCCCTGGACGTACCGGAAGGCTCGGGAGGCCAGGACCTCGAATCGGCCGGCCGCACACCGAACCAGGCGGGCATACCCCGAGCGGCCGTTCCAGGAGAAGCGGTAGTAGTTGTCGGGGTCCTGGACCCGGAACATCACACCCAGGTCGCCCGTGTCGTCCGATCGCAACGAGAGCCTCACCTCGCAATCGGCCCAAGGCCCCCCGGCCATTGCAGCAGTCCCGCGTGCGGCCACGCCGTCGAACAGCCTCCTGACCCCAGAACCCTCGACCATCTCGCCGCCCGCGGCCGACCATCGCGCGGGCCCGGACCAGTAACCCTCCTGTACGATCAGCCACCCGTCGGCCTGGCCGTCGCTGAAGTCGTCCGCCAGGAGGACCTGGGCATCCGCGTCCGTGACCAGCAGGGGCACCGTCCTCTGTACGGAGGCCTGACCGTCGTAGACAGTCACGGTCAGGGACAGACCCTGCGGGGAGGTCACGTCCGGGGGCGAGTAGACCGGGTCCGGACGGGCCGGGTCGTCGAACTGGCCTGGGCCGGTCCAGAGGTAGGTGAGGGCGGACGGCCCCTGGTCGATGTCCTCTGCAACGACCTGGAGCCGGACCGTCTGCGCATCGGTGATCAGGTCCGCCCCGCCGCCGGCCCGCAAGACCCTCGGGGGGATGTTCACGCCCGCCAGGCCCTGCGCGACGATGTCGTCGAACACGCTGCCCCGGTTTGCCCGCGAGTACAGGGCGATGGTGCCCCTGCTCAGGGTTGCGTCCACGACCGAGAAGACCCCCTGCCCGTCCACGCAGACCTCCAACAGGGGGCCGTGGGCCGTGATCGAGACCTGGTAGTCTCTGCCCCTCTCGTAGGGGACCCCATCCGAGGCCAGCTCCGTGAACCGCCCCTCCTGGCAGCGGACCAGACGCCGAATCCGGTTCTGGGCGTTCCAAGAGAAACGATAGTAGGTCTCTGCGTCCTGCACGCGGAACATCACGCCCAGGTCGTCGTTGTCTTCAGACCGCAGCGTCAAGGTCAGGCGGTAGTCCGTCCAGCCGTCCCCGCCCTCATACAGGGCGAACGTCCCCAGCCTGGCGAGCCCGCCGGGCCGCTCGAGACTGCAGATGTTGGAGCCCTGGATCAGCTCGCCTCCGGAACCGGACCACCTGGAGGGACCAGACCACCGGCCCTGGTCCACGATCCTCCAGTCGCCAAGATCGCCGGTCGAGAAGTCCTCTTCAAAGAGGCGGATCACCAACTCATCCAGGGTGTCATCGGTCCCCACATTGCCCAGGCCATCCGTAGCCGTGACCCTCACGTCGTAGGTCCCGTACACCAGGGGCGGGCTGATCGCGTCGTCAGGCAAGACCCAGGTCCCGTCCCCGTTGTTGACGGCCTCATGGGTCTGCCCCCCCACCTCCACGGAGACCCGGGCACCGGGGTCGTCGACCGTGCCGTGGAGTGTCGGCGTGGTGTCCGGGGTCGTGATGCGATCCACGGTCACCAGAGGCGGACAGGTCAAGGCATCCTCCACGAGGAAGTAGCCGTACCCGGTGGAGTCCTCGTGGCCTGCTGCGTCCGCCACCGTGGCCTGGATTCGGTACAGGCCGTTCTCGGCCAGGCGGAGTCTCAGGACACTGGGGCACGGGTCCGCCTCGTGGTAGACTGACCAGTCACCGTCCACCTGCCTCTCGATCACGAACCGGAACCCCTCTGCCTGATAGCCGCTGACCCCGTCCTCCGCCCTGGCCTCCGCGAGGAGCCTGGCAGACTGGCTGGTCGCCCCTTCCTGGCTGGTTCCGAAGGCAGTGACCCACTCCACTGTGGGCCCGGCAGGATCCACCTCCTTGTAGAAGAGCCGCAACAGGGCAGCGGTCTGCTCCATGGCCCAGGGCATCAGGTCGTCGGCCATGACCCCGTAGTCGTCCATGTCCCATCCGTGGAGTCCGCTGACCAGGTCCGGTCTGTGTCTGCCCGTGTTGGGGATCCCGGGCTCGTCGTCTCCCGCCACCTGGAGCACGCCGGCCTGGTTCCAACTCGGGTACTCCTCCGTGTAGTCGATCGTGGCGATGAACAGGTCCTCCAGACCGGCGTAGTCTCGGACCTGACCGACCGGCCCGCCCCGCTCCCCTTCCATCCCCCAGGACAGGAACCGCATGGAGGTGGAGGTCGCCTTCTCGTAGAAGTCCCCGTCGTCCTGGAGGGCTGCGTGCCGATCCAGGTGCACGTGCGCGGGCACGGTCATGTCGGCCACCAGGTGGGCGACCCTGCCCAGATGGTAGTACGCCAGGGCCTTGTCCCCCTGCCGGTAGCTGTCCAGGGCCAGGTCCCAGAGGGCCTCTGCAGCCTCGTACGCGGACAGATAGCGGCCATCCTCCGCATCCGTGATGAACTCGGTCACAGCCCCCTTGAGCAGGGTCTCCAGGATCAGGTCGTCGTCCGCAGGGACCTTGTCCAGGCCCGTGGCCAGCTCGGCCCCGTCGCCCCCTGCAACGAAGTGCCTCATCCAGATCCCCAGTGTGTCTTCCTCGTACACCCCCTCCAGCAGGTCATCGCCTGCAAACTGGCTCCACTCGGTTGTGTCCACGGGGTACCACGCATCGTCGTTGGATGCCCGGATCGTGCCCAGGTACGCGGCGATCTCCCCCCCGGCAAACCGGGACTGGTAGAACGCGACCGCCTGCTGGGTAATCCACTGGTGCACATAGGTGTTCGCCGCCTCGATCTGGGCCCGCACCACGCTGTACGTCACGTAACGGCTGTCCACGCCTGCGTCGTGCGCGACCTGAGAGGGCAGGCTGCCGTACGCACCGGGGTCCAGCTCGCCGGACCGCAGGCCCTCCGCATCCTCGGTGTGCACATACCCGACCAGGTGCCCCACCTCATGGGCCGCCACCTGGGCAATGGCCCTGGCCAGGCCCTCCAGATCGCTCGCCCATGCCGCCAGGCCGCCTGCGAACACCAGGGCCTGGTCCTGCACACACCGATTGCCCAGGTCGACCCGCTCAGCCAGGCCGGAGATCTGGCCCCAGGCCTTGAACGGCGGGAGTCCCGCGGTGATATAGACCGTCGAATGGGCCTGGCTTGGCCCCGGGTCCTGTGTGGTGAACACCAGGCCTGTGCCGGCGAACGTGCGGGCCAGCTCGGCCACGATCCGGCTGGCCAGGGCCTGCCCCTGTCCGGCCAGGGGCCCTGACAGGTCCAGTGCAGCCACATCAAAGGGTCCCACGGTGACAGGCCCCCTGTACACCACGCCCTCCGCCCCGTCCATGTCCAGGACCACGACCTGCCCGGCCAGGTCCTCAGGCGTCAGGCCGATCGGGTCCAGGCCCTCCAAGTCCGGGACCGCGAGCCCCGCCTCCTCGCACATGGCCGCAGGCCCGCCCAGGGGGTCCGGGAGGAGATCTCCGGGGTACAGGGCGGACGCATCTCCGCTCAGCAGGACCCGGGGCTCCAGCGGCTCCACCGCCGGTGGCCTGCATCTGGATACACGACGAAGCCCGCCCGCTGCCCCCCTTCCAGCAAGGACCTTGCGCAACCGCTGCCACACCTGCACACCTCTGGATCCTGGGTACTGGCCTGAGTCCTGGGCACCTAGCATACTGCCCGGCCCCGGCGGATGTCAAACCTCGCCTCGGTTCAGCCCTGCCCCTTACGCACAGGACATTCCGAAATCGAGGTTGTCACGCCTCGGGACTCCCCCTATGATGGCCGCGATGGGTGCCGATCCCCGCTCTTCGTCGCAGCAGGAACGGGCCTGGCCAGGATGACCTGCATGGAGTCGGAGTCCGCTATGGCGCACATGTTCATCAACCAGATCAAACCCGGCCAGGTCGTGGACGACATCTACCTGGCCAAGGAGCCCGTGCTCCGGAGCACCACGCGAGGTGATCTGTACATCGCCCTGTATCTGGCCGACAGGACCGGCCAGATCAACGGACGGATGTGGCAGGCTACCGAGGCGGTCTATGCGTCGATCCCCAGACCCGGGTTTGTCCATGTGCAGGGCAAGAGCGAGCTGTACCAGAACAGCCTCCAGATCGTGGTCAACACGATCAAGCCCGTGCAGGCGGGCCAGATCCGGCTGGAGGACTACCTGACCCGCACGGCCAAGGACGTCCCGGCCATGTTCAACGAGGTCAAGGCGATCCTGGGTAAGATCAAGAACCCCCACATCAAGGCCCTGGTGGACGAGTTCCTGGCGGATGCGGGCCTCATGGACCGGTTCTGCAAGGGCCCGGCCGCGGTCAAGATGCACCACGACTGCCTGGGCGGCCTGCTGGAGCACACGCACAACATGCTCCGCGTGGCCGTGGCGATCCTACCCCTGTACCCCGCCTTGCAGGCGGACCTCGTGTTGGCCGGGATCCTCCTGCACGATATGGGCAAGACCGAGGAGCTGTCCTTTGAGCAGGCCTTTGCGTACACGGACTCCGGCCAGTTGATCGGCCACATCGTCAAGACCGTGCTCATGATCCACGCCAAGGCAGAGGCCCTGCGGGCCAAGGGCCACGCCGTGGACCCCGGCGCGCTGGACGCCCTGGACCACATCGTCCTGGCCCACCACGGGGCCTACGAGTTCGGGTCGCCCAAGCTGCCCGCTACCGCAGAGGCCTTCATGGTGAACTACATCGACGACCTCGATGCCAAGATGAACCAGGTCACCGGGGCCATCGCCGGCGACACTAGCGAGTCCAACTGGACCGGGTGGCAGAACTCCCTCCAGACCAAGCTGTACCGCAAACGGCTCGAGTGAGGGTCGCTCCACGTATGAGATCGTCCATGCGCAGGCCCGTGGTCTTGCCGCTGCTCGCGGCCCTCGCATCGATCAGGGCGTGCACTGGGGCAGCTGAACCGATACCGGTCTCCGTGAAGGCCCTGCAACCAGGGGCCCAGGTGTCTCGAGACCTCTTGGGCCTCAGCTACGAGACGAGTGCGATCCTGCCCGACGCCAACGGCACCCACTCCTTTCGGCCCGACAACAGGCCGCTGGTGACCGTCTTCCGGACGCTCGGCATCCGGAGCCTTCGCATCGGCGGCAATTCTGTGGACTCTCCGACCATTCCCGTCCCCGACGAGCAGGACGTCAGGGCCCTGTTCGAGTTCGCAAGAGCGGCTGGAGTCCGAGTCATCTACTCCGTGCGGCTGCAGGAATCCGTGCCCAGCAGTGCGTCGCCGGGCTTGGCAGGCGCGGCGAATGCCGAGTCTGCGGCAAGGATGGCCAAGCTCATTCACGAGCACGACCCGGACCTGCTGGATTGCTTCGCCATCGGCAACGAGCCTGGCTACTACAAGGACTACGCCGTGTACAGCGCCAAGTGGAAGGCCATCCGCGACGCGATCCTTGCCGTGTATCCGGATGCGGCGTTCTGCGGACCGGATCAGAATCCCTCGCCCGATCTCACCCAACGGATGGTGCGCGACGTCGGCAACCCCTCCGGTCGTCTGGTCCAGATCACCCAGCACAGCTACCCCTTCGGGTGTTCCTACCAGAATCCGGGTGTCGCCAAGAGCGACGTCACCCAGCTCATCCCCCTGGACGCCGCCGCAGCGAGAGAGCGGATGTTGTCGCCGGCCGCATACAAGGTCTACGAGGGAATCCACGAAGGCATCGCCGCCGCCCTCTCGGGCACGTCCGTCTCCTACCGCCTCACCGAGACGAACACCTACTGGTTCAGCGGGCTGAAGGGCGCAAGCGACAGCTACGCCTCTGCGCTGTGGGCCCTGGACTACCTGCATTGGTGGGCCAGCCATGGTGCCGACGGCCTGAATTTCCACACCGGCGACTACACGGGCGGCGACATCTCCATGCCCTGTCGTTACGCCGTGTGGGTCACGTCCAGTCGTGGGTATGAGGTTCGCCCCCTGGGCTATGGAATGAAGATGTTCGATCTAGGCGGGCACGGCCGGGTGCTGCAGGTCGCGGTACCTCCCGGAGCGAACCTGGCTGCATACGCCACGTTGGACGGCGACACGGTCGCGGTCACGCTCATCCACAAGGCCCACGGCGCCGAGTCCCAAGAACAGCCCGTTCAGATCGAGCTGGACACTTCACTCGCAGATCGTAGGGCTCAAGTCCTCTTCCTGAGGGCCAGGAAGGACGACATCGCGGGCGGTTCCGCGGACGTGACCCTGGGGGGCTCGCCGATCCAAGAGGATGGCACTTGGAACGGCCGGTGGCTGCTGTTGCCTTCGGGCGCGGTGACCGACCACGCGATCACCTTGACCCTGGCGCCCGCAAGTGCGGCGGTGGTGAAGGCGGCCATCCGTTGATCCGGCCTCCCGGCACCCTCATCGGACCCGCCTCTCGCGAGCTCGCCCATGTTCCCAGGGCCTGGACAGAGGCCGGGCGCCGGGGTCTCCTGAACCCGAGGCCTCATCCCTTCTTTCCCTCGCCGATTGACACGCCGGGCCCCCCTCCGGTACAGTGCTGCAGTGCCCTGATATCTTGAATGGGTCTGTCTGAGTCATGGTGGAGATGTAGTAATGAAGGTGCAGCGCAATTCGACCTGTCTTCTCACCTTTGTGATCGCGGCTGGTCTTGCTCTGACGTCGGGCGCCTCGACGCCGGACAGTCCCCGTGCCGCCCAGTCCTCCGATCCCCCGACGGGGCGGAAGATGTTCTATGCCTCCCACAGCCTCATGTGGGAGGTGCCCGGCCCCCTCGCGGAGATGGCCGCGGCCTATGGAATCAAGGACCACTCCTTCTCCATCCAGCAGATGGGCTTCTCGCGCACCCAGCAGTTCTGGGATCAGCCCGAGGCGCAGAGCCAGGCCAAACAGGCCCTCAAGAACGGCAAGATCGACGACTTCGTCATGTCCCCCATGGACATGCCGGACCAGGGCGTCGAGGAGTTCGTCAAACTGGGCATTCTGAACAACCCCCAGATGCGATTCTTTGTGCAGAACAACTGGGCCGGCTTCAACAACGACGGGCAGAAGGCTCGTCAGTCCATGCAGCTCATGATGAGCGGCAAGCTGAAACAGTGGGATCAGACGACCGAGGAGGACCTGAAGACCCTCAACACCGAATGCGAGAGGGCCTTCGAATCGCAGGTCAAGGAGATCAACGAACGGATCGGCCGCCCCGTGCTCTTCATCATACCCACCTCCCAGGCCAACTCCGAGCTCCGGGCGAGGATCATCCGCAAGGAGTTCCCGGGCCTGGAGAGGCAGTCGCAGCTCTTCCGGGATCAAATCGGTCACCCGACTGGGCCGCTGGTTGTGCTAAACGCCTATCTCCACTTCGCAACCCTCTACGGCCGAAGCCCTGTGGGTCTGCCGATCCCCACCGTCCTCAAGAAGGCGAACAACCCCACGTGGGACGACAACTTCAACAAGGCCCTCCAGGACCTGGCCTGGAAGACCGTCATCAATTACCCCCTCAGCGGCGTAAAGGCACCGTAGGGTCAGACCTTAACATAACAATACGGCTGATGCACTGCAGCTCCGGCTTAGGCTGTCGACGCTGGCCCGTCCCTTTACTGGCGTCACGGCCTGGTCACACGGATGTCATCGACGTATAGGACACCCCGGTCGCCGGACTTGGGACTGGCCCGGTCGCCCACGCCGATGAGCATCTTGGTGACCGCCGCTGGATTCACACCCGCGAACTGGCTCAGCGCGATCTTGTACTCGGTCCACTCCGTGGAGGTCAGGGACGCGGTGCCCAGGCTCACGACCACAGGCGCATTGCCCTGGTTCTCCAACGCCGCGTACAGAGGCTGCGCGGCATCGTTGCCGGTCTGGCCTCGCACGTACAGGACCAGCGTGGTCACCCCGTGTGCGGTCCAGTCCTGGGCCGCAGCCCAGGTCCGCGAGGCCTCGGAGTAGAAGGGCGACTCGGCGTTGTCGTACACAAACGGCATGGACTGCGAGCCTCCGTGCACAACGGTCTGCTCCGCATACGGGCCAGGCGGGTCGTTGCCTACGACCGACCCTGTGCCGTTCCCAGCATAGGCCTGCTCACCGCAGGCTGCATTGGCCCCGTTGCTCGCCCCGCTCTTCCACGCGTAGTAGACCCGGCTGCACTGGTCGTTGTAGGACTCGAAGTCGTCCACAATCAGAAACGCGGGCACCGTGAATCT
Organism: Phycisphaerae bacterium; assembly: GCA_018007255.1. Lineage (GTDB taxonomy): Bacteria > Planctomycetota > Phycisphaerae > Sedimentisphaerales > Anaerobacaceae > DTPU01. The sequence goes on from JAGOQT010000017.1 coordinate 11,621, forward strand.
CCAGACGTAACCCTTGCGGACCTGTCCGCCCGCCTCCACCTCGTCGATCCGCCAGTAGTAGTCGCCCCCCCCGAATGCGACCAGGCCGGCCAGGGGGAACTGGGTTCCCGGCTGGTTGCCCTTGAACTCGGGCGAGGTCTTGTCTGCCGCAGCAACGGCCTTCCTGTCCGTGCCGAGGTACACGTCATGAGACCCGGCTGTGGCGCCGGCGGTCCAACCGAGCTCGCCGGCATTGCGGATGTCCACCATCTCGCCGACGTCCGGCGTGGGGTCCGAGGCCACCAGGGGGTCGCCGGCCAGGACCTCACGGACCTGTGCCTCTGTCATCGCCTTCTTGTAGATGAGGACATCATCGATCCGGCCGTCGAAGTACCGGTCATCCAGATGGCTGTACTGCCTTCCGATGTGGAAGAACTCGGGACTGGGCGCAAGCTTGACGTTGGTGGTCCCGGACTGCTGCGTCCCGTCGACGAAGAGCCTGTTGGCCAGGCCTTGGTGAACCATGGCTACGTGGTGCCACTCGGTGTCCACATAGGCCGTGTCGCTGCTGACCCCGCTCTTGGCCAGATCAGCGGTCCCGTCCCCCACCCAGAGGCGCAGGACCCCCGCGCTGTGCCTGACCAGACCGTAGCCGTAGTAGAGGCCGTTCGTCTGGGTCAGTCTCCCGACGATCCCCATATACTTGCCGGAATTGGCAGGGGCCATCTGGATCCACGTGGCCAGGGTGAAGTCGCCGGTGATGTCCGCCTTGGTCCCGCAGTCGACATGCTGCGCGCCGGCGAACTGCAGGGCGCCGCCGTAGATCCCGTCCGCCCACTGGGGCCCGCCCACAAGAGTACCATGGCCGCCGCGCCCGGACCAATCGACCGCAGTGGTGCCCCTCCCTTCGTCCAGTCTCCACCAGCCAACGAGGTCGGGGTCTGTCACGGCCACCTCGGGAACCGTGGTGAAGGACCAGACCTGGCCCCTGGTCCACTGCGTGCCATCGAAGGTATCGACTCGCCAGAAGTAGGTCGTGTCGGCGTCCATAACACCCGGATCATAGGTGTTCGCCGCGGTCTCCAGTCCGCCGGTCACCGCTTCATTGACCTCGTCAAAGGCCTCTCCGAAGTACACCACGTGCGACGCCGCCCCCACCCCTGGCTCCCAGGACAGGTCCTGATCCGGCTTGACGAACTCCGCCCCGTCCGCCGGGCCGGGGTGCCAGGCCGCCCTGGGGCGAACCTGGAAGCTCCAGACATCCCCTTTCCAGGGACTCTCGGGGTTCGCGTCGTTCACCTCGTCCACACGCCAGTAGTAGGTGGTCCCCGGAGTGAGGCCCTGGGGGTAGATCTCGCCGACCCCCGCAGCCATGAACGACCGAGTCGTGGAGGCAGCCGCCACCTTGGCCTCGTTCACATCGTCGAATGCGTCGCTGAAGTAGACCTGGTGCGATGCGGCGAACTCACCGGGGATCCACTGGAGCGCGTACCAGGTCCTGTCCACCGATGCCCCGTCTGCGGGGTCGGGCGCCGACGCGCGGGTGCGGTGCTGGACCGGCGGCTCCTCGCCGATGTAGACCCGATCCAGCCAGACCTTGCAGTTCAGGTCCGAGCCGCTCATGGGCCAGGACTGCCCCTTGAGCATGTAGTACACATCCACAGACCAGCCCTCGTGGGCGCTGGTCGTTTCGCCGGTATAGGTGTACTCGTACACGAACGTCTGCGCCTCGGTCGTCAGCGGCACGTTGACCTTGTAGAGGTCGGCCCACGACGGAGCAGGCGTGTACAACTGCATCAAGATCACGATCTCGCGGGCCTGGCTCGCCCTGGCCGTCAGACCGATCTTGTACGTCCGGCCTTGCTCGAATTGCACGCTCTGGGCAATCCCTATACTGGATGTGGCCGCGGCGTTGGTCACGTCGATCTGCACGGCGTTGTACCCGGACAGCATGCCGTCCTGCACCACGCCCACCGCAAAGCCTGCAGCCCCGTAGATGCCCCAGGAATCGCCGAACACACCGTCATACTCACCGTCCTGAATCAGGTTCCCCTGGCCCGACGCGGACGAGCCCCACCAGCCCAGCACAACCATCACAGCACCCAGGCACACGAGCCTCTTGAACATGGTGATCCTCCTTCTCCAATGAGGTGAATGACAGCGGCGCGCCCGCTCGGTCCCGCGCGACGATGCCTCCGTTTGTTCTCCCCTCCGCTGTCCGTCCTCCACAGACGCACCCGATCTCTCTCCAACATGGCCCAGTGGCCTGCAGCCAGATACATGCCGACCTGCCTACACTACCACTATACCGGCCGTCCCCCAGGGAACACAACCCCAAGACGGCTTGTCCATGGCACCCCACTCGACGGGACTCGACCACGGTCAGAAGTCTACGCGAGGCCAGCAAGGCGTCAGGCCAGATTGTTATGTTGAGGTCTGACCCCGCGGGAGGGTCTGGAATCGCGGCCGGGGATCGGATACTGTGGGGGCCATGGCTAGCCAGAGGCCCGGCCCGTTGATGATCTACACCGTCAGTCAGGTCAACGCCCTGATCAAGGCGGCCATTGAAGACGGTCTGCCGCAGCGTCTGACTGTGCGGGGCGAGATCCGCGACTGGAGGCACCACCACAGCGGCCACTGCTACTTCATGCTCAAGGATCAGGAGGCCGTGCTGTCCGCGGTGATGTGGGCCGGCCAGTTCAGGGCCGTACGCTTCGAGCCGCAGGACGGCATGGCCGTGCTGGCTACAGGGTACGTGGATCTGTACGTCCAGGGCGGCAAGGTCCAGCTCTACGTGGAGAGGCTCGAACCCGAGGGCAAGGGTGCACTGCACCTGGCCTTCGAGCAGATGGTGGCCAAGCTCAAGGCAGAGGGGCTGTTCGACGAACCCCACAAGAGACCCGTGCCCCGCTACCCGGAGCGGATCGGTATCCTGACCAGCCAGTCCGGGGCGGCCGTGCACGACATCTGCGAGAGCATCCACGGCCGGTGGCCCCCGGTCCGGCTATTCCTCTACCCAGTCCCTGTCCAGGGCGAGGGGGCCGCCGGCCAGATCGCCGCTGCGATCCATTGGATCAACGCCCACAACAAGCGGCTCCGATTGGACCTGCTGATCGTGGGCCGGGGCGGAGGTTCGCTCGAGGACCTGTGGGCCTTCAACGAGGAGGTGCTGGCCAGGGCGATCTACGCCTCTGCGATCCCGATCCTCTCCGCCGTGGGACACGAGGTGGATGTGACCGTGGCGGACCTGGTCGCCGACGCCAGGGCCTCCACGCCCGCCAAGGCCGGTGTGGTGGCGGTCCCGGACCAGGCCGAAGTCCTGGACGATATCCATCACTACCAGAGGCGGCTGTCCGCGCACGTCCGCTCCCGTGTGGACCTGGGCAGGGCCCACCTGCGGACCCTGGAGGCCAGTGACCTGTTCAGACGGCCCCTGAGTCTGGTCCGCGACCGCGGCCAATGGGTCGACGAGATGGCCGGCGACATGGCCGACCGCGTCCGCCGATCCGTCCAGCGAGCCAGGGCTGTGGTGGATCAGTTGCAGGGTCTCGTGCAGGGGATCGAGCCGCACAGGCTGCTGGGCAGGCGGGCGGTGCAGGTCAACGACCTGGCCGCCAGGCATACCGCCGCCTGGGTGGCCTTGGTCGCGCGGACTCGCATGGAGCTGGAGTCGCAGGCCAACCGCCTGGAGGGGCTCAACCCCAAGGCGGTGCTGGGCCGGGGCTACAGCCTGACCACGGCCCGGAGCACCGGCAGGCTGGTCAGGACCTCTGCGGACGTGGAGATCGGGGATGTCCTGGTCACCGAGCTGGCGCAGGAGAATTTGATTGAAAGTCAGGTCACCAGGAAGTACATAGACGGCGTCTGAAGGGCACCCCCATGGCCAAGGCATCCGGACAGGACATAGACAGGCTGACCTTTGAGCAGGCGATCACAGACCTCAAGGGGATCGTGGAGAAGATCGAGGAGGGGAAGATCTCCCTGCAGGACAGCATCCAGCAGTACGAGAAAGGTATGGCCCTGATCAAGCACTGCCGGGGGATCCTACAGCAGGCAGAGAAGCGGATCGAGCGGATCTCCAAGGACCAGACCCAGGCCCCAGAGGCCGAGCCCAAGGCCCAGGCCGGTCCGGACCTGCCCTTCTGAGCGAGCGTGGCGGAACTGGCAGACGCGCCAGGTTTAGGTCCTGGTGGGCTAACGCCCGTAGGGGTTCAAATCCTCTCGCTCGCAGTCGAGTCGATGGAGAGGCTCTCGCAAGGAGTGCACATGGCCGAGGATACCTTCAGGATCGCCGAGAGGCACAGCAGCGCCAGGGTCGAGGTCACGGCCGGGATCACGACCTTCCTGACCATGGCCTACATCATCTTCGTGAATCCCGCCATCCTGAGCGAGGCGGGGATGGACGGACAGGCCGTGATCGTAGCCACCTGCGTGGTCAGCGGGGTCGTCACGCTGATCACGGGTCTGTTCTGCAACGCCCCGATCGCCATGGCGCCCGGCATGGGCTTGAACGCCTTCCTGGCGTACAGCCTGGTCAAGAGCGGCCAGATGACCTGGCAGACGGGGCTCGGGGTGGTCTTCCTGTCCGGCCTGCTGTGCCTGCTCCTGACCCTTCTGGGCCTGCGCAAGCGATTGGTCGAGGCCATCCCCGGCAGCCTGGTCTCTGCCATCTCCGTGGGCATCGGGCTGTTCATCACCTTCATCGGCCTGGTCAACATGGGTTTGATCGTCCGGAACGACGCAACCCTGGTCGGCGCAGGACCCATGACCCCCACGGTGGTCATCGGGCTGGCTGGCCTGCTGGTCATGGCCTTCCTCGAGATCAAGCGGGTCAAGGGGGCCCTGCTGATCGGCATCGCGTTCTCGACCCTCCTGGCCGCGGCCTTTGGGTACGTGAACAGACCCGCGCAGTTCATCACCTTGGATTTCCGCATCCGGCCCGTGGCCCTGCAGTTGGACATACTCGGGGCGATGAAGTGGAGCCTTCTCGGGAGCGTCTTCACCTTGATGTTCATGGACATGTTTGACAGCATCGGGACCCTGGTGGCCTGCTGCCACGAGGCCAAGCTGGTGGATCGGGAGGGCCGCATCCGCGGTCTGGACCGGCTGCTCGCGGTCGACGGGGCAGCGAGCATGCTCGGGGCGGCCTTGGGCACGTCCACGATCACCTCGTACATCGAGTCCGGGTCCGGGATCGAGGCAGGCGGGAGGACCGGACTGACCTCGGTGGTGACCGGGGCCTGCTTCCTTGCGGCCCTGCTGTTTGTGCCTGTCGTGGGCATCGTGCCACAGTACGCCACGGGACCGGCCCTGGTGATGGTGGGGCTGTTCATGATGCGGGAGGTCCGCCGCATCGACTTCGGCAATCTGGAGGAGGCCTTCCCGGCCTTCGTGATCATGGTCATGATCGCCCTGAGCTACAACATCAGCACGGGGCTCGCCTTCGGTTTCCTCTCGTTTGCCCTAATCAAGGTCATGTGCGGCAAGGCCGCGGACGTCAGGCCGGCCATGTGGGTGATCGCGGTCTTGTGCGTGCTGTACCTGACGCTCGACAAGCTGCCCGCGTGGCTGGGGTCGCTCAGAGGCTGACCCCGGGGATGCGAGCCCCTGCCCCGTGGCTCATGCAGTCGCGGCCGTCGGCAGCCGGGGCAAGGACAAGGCGGCCGATGGGGCACTCAAGAAGCCCATCACGTCACCCCACCACCGCTCTCCCACCGCAGCAGGCCAATTGTTGTGGCCCACACCGGGCAGGACCCAGAGCCGCTTGGGACAGGCCAAGGAGTCAAAGAGCCTTCGGGCATTCCTGCTCGGGATGATCTCGTCCTGCTCTGCAGCGACCACGGCCAAGGGGCCCGCCCACTGCCGGAGGTTCCCGACATTGTCGTACCGGTCCCGGATGAACCCCCTTGCAGGCAGGAACCAGTACAGGCTCTGCGCAAGATCGGGGAGGGTATCCCAGGGGGTGATCAGGAGCACACCCTGGATGGGGAGGTCGTGGAATGCGGCCATCGCCGACGCCACGCCGCACCCCAGCGACTCGCCGACGAGGATCAGGGGCTGGCCGAACTGCTGGAAGGCAAGGCTCGCGGCACGGATGCCCGCGGCGACCAGGTCTCGTTCCCGGCAGACCCCTGTCCTTGCGCCATACCCCGGGTACTCCACCAGGACCACCCGAAAACCCAGGTGCTCGATCTGAGAGACATAGTACGTGCGATCCAGGGCCGAGCCGGCATTCCCATGGAACACCAGGACGACCCCCCGCGATGGGGAGGGACCGGGCTTGTGGATGAATCCTTGATAGTCCGCCCCGGGGGTGGGCCAGAACTCCATGTCCAGACCGAGGGCGCGGGTCTGGGCCTCGGACAGGCGGCAGCGTCGCGGGATGTACAGGAGCTTGCGCTGAATCAGAAAGAGGATCAGTCCGAAGCCCACATAGGCACAAAGCCCGAGGCCCAGAATGATCCCCACAATCGCAGGCGTTGTCATGTCAACGAAATGGGTCTCCCAGTGATGTGGAGGCCCGCCGCCCTGCTAACGGCCGACAATCCGCTGGGCCTTGCGCATCCGCCTGCGGTTCTTCTCGGAGGGCTTCTCGAAGTAGGCGACCCGCTTCATGTCGCGGATGAGGCCCTCTTTCTCGCAGAGCTTCTTGAAGCGTCGAATCATCTGTTGAACCGACTCGCCCGTACGGGCCTTTACCTTCAGCATCCCAACATACCCCTTTCAAAAAGAACTTGCACCCTGGAACACGCGTAAACTTAATACCTTACAGGCGCCGGGCCCATCCTGTCAACTGTGTATTATGGGCCTGGTCCGGAACACGCTGGCGAAGGGATGGGGCAACGCAGACCCGGCTGAGGGTCGCAGGGCCGCCCAAGGCTGAAAGAAATTGCGGGTCGCGCGGGATTTGGTAGAATAGAACGTCCATAACTTAACGATATACAGGATGTTGGGCGTGGGCAGGAGTACGCTATGAGAAGCCAATGCAATTGTGCGGGCCTGCTGAACATGCAGTCGCTCCGCGTGAGAGTCACTCTGGTGGTCAGTCTGTACATGGGCATTCTCGGCCCCGGCTCTGCAGGCCCTTCGCCCGCCGCAGGAGCAGCCCCCCCTGCGGTTGCTGAACGCCAGGGGGCCGCGGCGACGGCCCAGACGCAGGTTCGAACAGCCGATCCGGACTCACCCAGGATCCGCGTCGAGAAGGCGGAGTTCGACCTCGGGGAGATCTCCACCAACTCAAAGAACACGGCCCGCTTCCAGCTGGCCAATGCCGGCAAGGGCACGCTGGAGATCCTGGACGTGGTCAAGTGCTGCGGTGCGGTCGTACAGTTGGACAAGCAGAAGCTCGAGCCCGGCGAGACTGCCGAGCTCATGGTCGACTACCACACCGGCGACGCACCCGGTTCGTTCAAGAGGGAACTGACGGTCCACTCCAATGACCCTGCGCACGCGGCAACCACACTGACTATTCTGGGCAAGGTCGTGCAGCGGCTTCTCTGGAAGCCGCTGCAGTTGAGGCTCTTCCTGGACAAGCCCAACCTCGGCTGCGGAGAACTCGTGCTCACGGCCCTGGACGGCCAGCCGTTCTCCATCCAGGACACGCTCAGCACGGGGGACTGCATTGCCCTGGACTGTGACCCCAACATTCAGGCGACGGAGTTTGTGCTCAAGCCCAAGGTGGACCGGGACAAGCTGCTGGCCCTTGCGTACGCCAAGGGGACCCTCCAGCTCAGGCTCACCCGTGCGGACTACGGGATGCTGCACATCCCGTTTGACCTCCTGCCGAACTACTCGGTCAACCCGGCCCAGCTGATCCTCTTCAACGCCGAACCCGGAAAGAAGGAGGCGAGGAAGATCCATGTCCTGGACAACTACGTGACGGAGGCCGAACAGGCGGACCTCCAAATCGAGTCGGCGGCCAGCGATCACAAGTCCGTCACTGTCACGAAGACGGAGAAGATCAAGGACGGTCTGCTCCTCTATGCGGAGATCCGTCCGCCCGTCCTGGACGAGGGCGAGCGGTCCTTCTCCGATGAGCTCCGCGTCCGGGTCAAAGGGGGGGAGGAACTGACGGTGACCGTCCGCATCTTCTACAGTCCCAAGGGCCTGAGTGGCTCCGGCCGTTCGGCCGCCCAGCCATGAGCCGGCCAGGGGACGTTGGGGACAGAACCGATTTCTTCGGCCCGCATGTGCCGAGAACACCGCGAGGCCGGCCCGTGGTTGCCCATGCACCCTGCAATCCATGACCAACCAGGAGCTACGGTGATCCCCCGGCTCGCGGTCCTCGCGCTGGTCTGTCTGGGCGGAATGGCCGCGGCCGACCAGGCGCCTCCCGCTGAAGAGGGGCAGGATTCGGTCACCGTGTACATCACAGGCTGGTCCCTCGGATCCCTGAAGCCCTGCGGGTGTTCCGGTGGCCAGTTGGGCGGGCTGGAGAGGCGGGCAACGATCCTGGACAGCGTCTCCAGGTCCCGCCGATTGGTCCTGGACACGGGCCATTGGGTAGCGCGCGACGGGGAGCAGGACCTGATCAAGGCCCGGTTCCTCGTCCGGGCCTTCCAACTCCTGGAGTACGATGCAATCTGCCTGGCAGAGCCGGACCTCCATATCGTCCTTGGCCTGGGCCTGCTGGGGGACCTGGTTCAGACCCCTTGGGCGATCGCCCAAACCTCGCTTCCGGACGTCAACGTGCCCAGGTCGTTTGAGAGGCCGTTCACAGTGGGACAGCGGACGATGTGGGTCCGCGTAATGGCCCTGGACGAGGCCGGCGTTCGGATGCGTCTGGACGCAGGGCCCGAACCCGGCCTGGACCAGGCAGCGGGCCTGGATATCTACATCGTCGAGGCACCAGCCTCCTCGTTCGCCGGGGTGTCCTTGGGCCCCAGGCCCAGGCCCTCGTGCATCCTCTGTCCGGCAGAGTCGGACGACCCGGTCCTATGGAGCGACCCCAACGCAGACCCCCTGGTGGTCTCCCTGGGACGGTACGGCAGGCACGTCGTGCGCCTGGACATCCCCGTGGACCCGGCCGGGGCCCAAGCCCGCGTCCGTTTTGGGGTCCAGGCCGTGTCCGAAGACCTGGCCGGCCGGGAAGACCTGGCGGCCCTCTACAGGGATTATCAGCAGGTCGTAGCGGACAGCGGCCTCCTGGGCCAACACCCCAAGGTCCCCCTGCCCAGAGACCTGGAGTACACCGGATCTCTCGCCTGCCGCCAGTGCCATCGGTACGAGTACGACCTGGCCGCCTCCCAGAGACACGCCAGGGCCTACGCCACCCTGGAGAATGTCGGCTCCCACCTGGACCCTGAGTGCGTGGTCTGCCACGTGGTGGGCCTGAGTCAGGGGGGCGGCTTTTCCTCGGTAGGGGAGACGCCCGATCTGAAGGACGTAGGCTGCGAGGCGTGTCATGGCCCGGGCTCCGAGCACGTGCGCACGTATGGAAAGGCGAAGACCACGCCCCCGCGCATGGCCTGCCTGGATTGCCACACCCCCGAACAGAGCAGCGGGTACGCCGGCCACGAGCAAGAATATCTGGAAGAAATGCGGCACTGGAAGGAACTGTGCAAGGCCGAACTTGTCCAACCTCAATAAAAGCCCTGAGGTGGGTAATGATTCGGACCTTGCGCATAACGAGTATCCTTGCAGGCCTCGTCGCCGCAGCACTGCTGGCCTTCTTCTCCGCGGTGGGGGTGAAGGGCGATCCAGCGGTGGAGGACATGGTTCGGACTCGTACCGTGATCGAGCAGATCAAGGAGCGACCGGCGACCTCCCCCAGGGCCAGTCGCACGTCGGTGTTGGACGGCCTGGCCAGGGACTTTGTGCGGGTGATCAACCCCCCACCCGAGAACAAGGCAGCGGGCGCAACCAGCGATCCTGCCACGAGGACCCCGCCCAAGCCGCCCAGACCCTCCGCCAAGTTCAAGCTGTTGGCCACAAGCTATCACCCCTCCGATCCGAGCCTCTCCCTGGCCCTGATCGACCTTTCCACAGCGGAGACCCGGCAGTTCTGGGTCCGTGTGGGGCAGTCTATTGACCACTACAAGGTCACCGAGATCAGGGACGGCTCGCTCCTGTACGGCGACGGCAGGCAGACTCAGCAGATCGATGTGGAGGAGAGGCCCGCCAGGATCAGCCTCCTGGACACGGGCAAGCCCGCTCGCCCGGCAACAGGTCCGGTGAGCCCTATCGCAGGCCAGGTCCCGGCGAGGGCCTCCGGGTCTCCGGCGGTCTCAGCCAGGCCCTCCCCGCTCGGCGGAAGAAGGCCCCTGGATCGGGCTTCTCTGGCCGACCCCAGGGCGATCCAGGCCGAGTCCGACGCGGTGATCCGGGAGATGACGGACAAGCTCCGCACCAAGGACGCGAGCGAAGGGTCGCTCACCCCGGAGCAGCAACAGCAGATCCGCCAGGAGGCCATGGAGAAGCTTGTCTCCTACGTCCAGGCTGCCCGCATGAGCCAGCAAGAGGCCAACTCCCTCGGAGACCTGGGCAGACAACTCGACGAGGTCCCGACTCAGGATGAGGTTCAACCGCAAGACGGCGTCGATGCGAACATCCCTTGACGAGTGCTATGGGTCCAGACGCCGTGTCGTAGACCCCTCCCGTTCTGCCAGGGCCCCCCTCCCGCCTCCATGGAGCGGCCGGCGGATCTGCAGGGCCGCACTGGAACCACCCCGATTTCGCGAAGAGACGGGAACTTCTGCCCCCCTTTCTTGTCTTAGATAGTACGTGATCCCTCAGGGCAATGGATGGCTTCGATCCCCAAGGGGGTCACACTGGCTTCGTCCCCCGGCCCCAGGGCTGCGGGGGCCCTTTCGGGTGCGTTGTGCGTGGAAGAGGGTGGCCCTCCTAGGGCAGCCGGACTGCAGACCAGGCCTTGCCTGGGTCGCAGCCAGGTTCTGAGAAACATGGGGTGGGTACGATGGTGAGAAGGGGTCTTTTCCGTGCTGGCATTCGGGCGGCAGGTTCCATCATGTGGACAGGGTTTGCGCTCTGGATGGGCGTCGGGTCTACATGGGCCGGCGACTCGGCCCTTCCTTCCGGAGGCGTCACGCATAGGGTCTATAACCCGTCGGTCCTCGGGGCCGACGCTGCCAAATCGCACCTGGACCGCCTGGGCCTGGCGACGGTGTCCCAGTTGCCGCTGACCAACGGCCTGTTGATCACGGGAGAGGCCTCCGCTGTGGCCAAGGCCTTTGCGGTCCTGAAGGTCGTGGATTCGGACCTGCCCTATGAGATCCGTGTGTCGGGCTCCGATTCCGGGGCCGTGACTCTGCCCTCGCCAGACCGCATCGCAGCGGCCCTGGGCGACGTGGCTGTGGGCTCTCTAGAGGCCCCCCCTGCTGTGCAAGGCAAGGCTGCGGTGATCGTGGACCGATATCAGGGACAGATCCTGGTCATCGCCCCGCGACACAGGGCCGAGCAAGTCCTGGCCCTGGTGGAGGGCAGGGTAGACCCTTCCAGCATAGGGCACGCGGACCTGGCTGCAGGCCTCGATAGGTCGGCCATGCTCCGCATGGCCGAGGTGGCCTCCTGGACCAAGTCTCAGGTCCTGGGGGCCGCGCAGACGGACCCCAATGCTGTGTCGGTCACCGACGCCAATGCCACGGCCCCTGGGGCCGAGCCCGTAGCCCCGCCGCCCTCCAGGGGGCGGATCACGGCCCAAATGCCCGCGGACGGATCGCCCATCAACCCGCCAGTGCCTTCGACGGCTGAGCCCAACACCGGCCCTACGGCGACGCAGGCCCAGACCGTTGCCGGGACCACCCCTGCCCCGGCGGTGCCCAATGCCGATGCGAAGCTTGCACTGGACCTGCCTGAGAAGCTCCCAATTGAGACCCTGCTGGAATATGTGGGGAACTACCTCCACCTGGATTTCATGTATGACCCCGACAAGGTGAAGGGTGAGGTCACCCTGAAACTCCAGGGCAAGCTCAAGGGATCGATCGAGATCAAAGACCTGTATCCCCTGCTGGAATCCGTCCTCAAGTTCAAGGGTCTGGTCATGACCCGCAGGGGGAACATCGTGACCGTGGTGCAGACGGGCGACGTCATGGACGCCGACCCCAAGCTCCAGACCGACGGCGGAGAGGTCGAGTTCGGAGACGCGGTCGTCACGAGGGTCTTCCGGCTTCAGCACGTGGAGCCCTCTGCTGCAGAGGCCCTGCTGACCCAGATGAAACTGGGGGTGGCATTCTCGGGGATTACGGAGACCAAGACCCTGATCGTGACCGCATTCACGGCCACCATGCCAAGGATCGAGGCGGTGCTGGAGCTGGCAGACCAGCCGGGCGAGCCCAAGCAGTTCCGGTACCGGCAACTGCACCACACCCTGGCCACCGCCCTGACCGACAAGGTCAAGACCCTGGCCGAACAGATGGGGACGATCCAGATCTCGATCTCCACGACCGCCCCTGCCAGGCCCCCCATCACCCAACAGCCCAACGAGACGGCCGCGCAGTTCCAGGCCAGACGGCAGCGGGAACTCCTGCTGCAGCAGCAGGCGCAGGCCCGGGCCCAGGCGCAGCCCGCGACTACGCCCGAGACCGTGTATCTCGACGCGGACGAGCGGACCAACCGGGTCCTCATGGTCGGGCGCAAGGATCAGCTGGCCATCGTGGATCAACTCGTCGACAGCCTCGATGTCGCGCAGCAGGACCTGAGGTCCCTGCAGCTCTACCGCATCGAGCACGTGGATGCGCAGGATGTCCGCAAGAAGCTCGAGGAACTGGGCATCGTGGCCGCACAGCCCACGTCCCCCACAAGTCCCACTGCGCGGATCACGGCCCAGCAACCCTCCACGCCGGCGGCCGCGGCCGCCCGGCCCACGCCTCAGCCGCTGCAGACGACCGAGGCGGCCGTGACGCCCCTGGATGCCCCGCAGGTCGTGGTGGTCGAGGCCACCAACTCCCTGTTGGTCAACGCCACGGCCGTGCAGCACAAGCGGATCAGCGAGGTCCTCAAGTATGTGGACAGCGAGACCCTGGACTCGGCCATGCCGTTCGAGATCTATCCCCTGGAGAACCAGGGCCCCGAACGCATGGCGGAGATCATCGAGAAGCTGATCCAGGAGACGCTCCAGGACAAGGAGGGCAAGATCGAGCAGGTGGTCAAGAAGATCGAGGAGGAGATCACGATCGTCCCCGATCCAAACACCTTCTCCCTGGTGGTCCACGCCAGTCCCAAGAACCAGCAGTGGATCGGCAAACTCGTGACGGCCCTGGACAAGCGCAGGCCGCAGGTCCTGATCGACGTGACCCTGGTGGAGGTCTCCAAGACGGACGACTTCACCTACGACCTGAACCTCGTCTCCATGCTGACCGCGGCCACAGACCCGCTGACCACATCCGGACTGACGGGGGGCCTGGCGGGAGGGATCACGACCGAGGACATCCTGGAGAAGCTCTACACGACAGGCCGCAAGTACTACGGGGAGTTCCAGTCCGACGGAGGTATGGGCACGGGGTTCTACGGCGACAAGCACGTGAACCTGCTCCTGACGGCCATGCACAAGAAGAACTACGGCCGGGTGCTGGCCAAGCCCAAGATCCTGGTCAACGACAACCAGACGGGGAAGATCAACACCAAGGACATCACATACGTCAAGAC
>JAGOQT010000295.1 GCA_018007255.1 Phycisphaerae bacterium
GCCTCGCAGTGGGACACCTGGCGATGGATCGCCCGGGCCTACCAGGCGTCAGGCCAAGCCGACAAGGCCAGGCGGGTGTACCGATGGCTGTGCCTGAACGAATGGCTCGCGGTCTCCAGGCTTGCGTACGACCTGGAGGACCTGTTTAGGGATCTGGACGCATGGTATGCCCTGGACCCGGAGGCCAAGTCCATCATGGATCCGGCCCTGGCACCCAATCCCTTCATCCCCTTCAGCGCCCCCTTTGAGGCCCGGCGACTGGACTGGCTTGCCCGCGCAGAGCCACAGCGGGAGCTGACCGCCGAGGTTCAGGCACTCGAGGCCCGTTTTCAGGGCCCCGGACCGCTCCAGGCCCCGGTCCTGCGAGAGGCCTTGATGGGCCACGCCCTGCGGAACAACGACGCGATCCGGTACGGACAGCACCTGGAGGCCTTGCTGTCATCCCTGGATGCCCTGTACAACCCCGTGCTGGTGATCCACTTCCCCCGCGTGTCTTCGGGCTGCGACCAGCCGGAACAGGTCGCCCGCTTCCTGGCCCAGGGCAGGGCCGCGGTTGAGCGTGCCCTGGCCACCGGGCGGCTCTCCGGGCCGGCCGCGGTACCCCATCTTGCCATGCTGGCAGTTGCGTATTATGATCACAAGAACCTATCGGCCTCCAGGGAGATATGTGATATAATGGCCCGGTTGCTGGCCGAGCCGTCGCAGAAGGCCCTTTGGCTGGTGGACGCCCTGGCCCGGTGCGCACGGCCGGCCGAGGCCGAGTCGTTGTTGAGGCAGTTGGCGGATCAAGGGTTGGTGCCTATGGCCAGGGGCCAGCGCACGCGTGATCGAGGCCTGTGAAGAAAGGACCTGCCATGAAGATGCGAATGCTTGTCGTCGTGACACTGGGTGTTGTGGGGATCCCGCTCGCGCACGCGGCCGAGGTCGGCGCGCAGACCCCGAGTGATCCGGTCGCCCAGGCCCTGGAGAAACAGGTCCGCCAGTTCATCGAGCAGGACCAGAACTACCAGGCTGCGGTCACGGCCTATGCCCAGGCTGCCCGGACCCATCCCACGGACGCCTACTACCGCGACCAATTCGCGCTCATGCGGAGCGTGGCCAAGCTGCAGGCAGCCTTGGCCGGTGAGCCCGTGGCCGAGAAGTGGCGGGTCTCTGCGGAGGCCGTGCGTGCCTACCTCTACAGCCGGGGGTTCTATCAGGCCGCTCTGGCCGTGGACCAGGCTGCCTATGAGAGGTTCAAGGACCTGCCCAGTGCCGCGCGCAAGCTCGAGAGCCTCCTGCTCGCCGGACAGGACTCGCAGGCCCAGTCGTTCGTCCAATCGCTCGGCCAGATCGCCGCAGACGCTGCGCCGGCCCGATGGCCGACCCTGTGCGCGGTCGCCCTGGCCCGGTCCGGCAAGACCGCAGAGGCCCTGGCCGCAGTGGCGGACGTCAAGGTCAATCCCCAGGAGAACCTGACCAGCCTCTTTGACCTGGCCCGGGTCTTCAAGGCGGCCGGCAAGACGGACGACGCGATGCAGGCCCTCCGCCTGTTCCTGGAGCACACCGTGCCCACGGAGATGGCCACCAGCCAGTCCATGATCACACTCTGTGCGGACTTCAAGGACCTCCAGGGCCAGGAGCAGTTCAAGACCGTGCTCGCCACACAGAGCAAGGTCGCCCAGTCCGGGTGCACCGGCGGCTCCAATTGCAGCACCTGCGCACTCAAGGGCAAGTGCGCGACCAGCAAGTAGGCCTGAGACCGAACCGGCATTGGAAGAGTGGTTCAGGTGCGACGGACGCGACACGTCATCCAGGGGTTGTTCCTCGCCCTGATCGTGGCGGGTGTATTCGTCTTCCGCAGAAACCTCGAGGTCTGGTGTCCGTTTGGCGGGGTCGAGTGTCTGTCCCTGTACCTGCGGGACGGCAAGATGCTCTGTGCCCTGGGTGCCTCCAACTTCTTCATCCTCGCTGCGATCCTCCTCCTGACCCTGGGGCTCAAGCGGGTCTTCTGCGGTTATATGTGCCCCCTGGGCACCCTGGCGGAGTGGATGCGATGCCTGGCAAGGAGATGGGGCATCAGGCCCCTTGAGCCATCCGCCAAGGTCAACCGCATCCTGTCTTGGGTCCCGATCCTCCTCCTGGTGGCCGTGCTCTGGTGGACCTTTGCAGCCACGGAGCTGATCGTCCGCCCCGCAGATCCCTGCTTTGCCCTGATCGGCACGGGCACCAACGAGGAGGTGCCCTGGACCGCGTGCGGCGTGCTGGGCCTCCTGATCGTCGGATCGCTCTTGGTCTCCATGCCCTTCTGCAGGTGGATCTGTCCCCTGGGCGCGGTCCTGAACGGGGTCTCCCGATTGGGCCTGACCCGCATCCACCGCAACACGAGCACCTGCGTCGACTGCGGGCGATGCTCCAAGGCCTGCCCCATGGGCATTGAAGTGGCCCAGCGGGTCCGGGTCACAGAGGCCCGCTGCCTGGCCTGCGGCGAGTGCGTTCAGGCCTGCCCCGTGAAGCCGGCCCCTGCCCTGGACTACCGGTTCCTCAACCACGGCCCCATGCGCCATCCCCATGGCTGGATCGCCGTATCCGTGGCCCTGTGCGTGGCACTGGCCGTCACCGCTGCGTACGCGATCCCCTTGCCCACCTTCATGCACGCGAGAGACCTGGACCGCCCGGCTACAGTGGCCGAGTGCAGCCTCCACATCGAGGGCGTCACGTGCAGCGGCTCGGCTCGGCAGTTGATCCTGTTCCTGGACCGGGACGACGCATTCGCAGTTCCGGGCTACCTCAAGGTCCTCACCTCGCCCGGGCCCGGTTTCGTGAAGGTCCGCCTGCAGTACGATCCGGCCCGGACCGACCCCAGCGCCCTGGTCTCGGCCCTGGTGGAGCCGTACTACGACAGGGTCGAGGCCCGCTGGCGCCCGTCGCCGTTCCAGGTCGAGGGATACGACCCCCTGGCCGGGTTCTGAGCTCCGTCCCGACGCCCGTTCACCGCGGAGCCACCGGCTCTCCTTTGACCATGGCACCCAGCCACTCCTCCGCGCGCCGGTTGTACGGCCCCTGGCTGCCGTTCTGGTCATGGTGGCCGGAGTTCATGAGGACCACCTCCTTGGGACCCTGAATCTGGTTGCACGCGGCGTACACACCCGCGGGCGGACAGACCTCGTCAAAGAGCCCGATGCCCACCAGGCACGGGCACGTCACGCGGGGGGCGAAGTGGACCGGATCGAAGTAACCGCCCACCGTCAGGATCGAGTCGTTGCCCCGGCGAGAGGCCTCCTTCGCCCAGTCCGGAAACCCGGCTGCCCTGCCGTGCCTGGGCCCTGCCACGTCGCACCCGGACGGCACGCAGGCCAGCATCGCGGTCACCTTGGGGTGCAGTGCGGCCGTGACGATCGCCTGCTGCCCGCCCATGCTCGCGCCCATCACGACCAGGGTCCGGCCGTCCCAGTCGGACCGCTGAGTCAGATACTCGGCAGCACGATAGCACGACAGGTACATCCGCAGGAAGTAGCTCTTATCGCGGTCCGTGTTCCCCTGTGTGAAGTAGCTGCCCAGGGTCTTCTGTGCCTCTGTGTAGAACCGGGCAGGCCGGTCGCCCGGCAGGTCGTGGGGCTCGATGTTCAGGGCCAGCCACCCTGCACGGGCCCGATCCACGACCCATGCCTTCTCGAGGGGATAGATGCCGGCCCACTGGAGGATCAACAGGGCAGGGAACTGGCCTGGCCGCGCGGGTCTGGCCAACTGACCATACACGCGTGTGCCCTGGGTGTGGTCCATGCGTACGGTGAAGTACTCTACGTCCGGCCTGCCGCTTGCATTGGGCTCGACCTGGGCGTTGGCCGGGACCTCGTCGAGCCGACGGATCCGGGCTGACCAGAACGCGTCGAGGTCATTCGGCTCAGGCACAGAAGGCCCCAGTCTCTCCGGCGAGACCAAGGCCCCGGCCAGTGTCCTGCCCCCCTGCCCATCGCCGGTCCTGACCTCCAGGAACACCGCACCGGGCGAGTCCAGGGAGGTCTCGATCACCGCCTTGCCGGACGACAGGTCCAGGACGCCTTGCTGGTAGGCCGTGAGCCCGTTGCGTTTCAGTGTGTAGCGGGCCTGTGTCACGGACGCGGAACCGAGGCCGAGGACCTCCACCTCCCATCCCACCTTCTCGCCCACACCGTACACGCCGGTCCCGTGGAGCGGAGTCAGGGCGATCTGGGCCGCAGTCTCGGGCGACAACAGGGCCGGGCCGCCGGCCCCAAGGGCCAGACAGGCCCCTGTGCACACCAGGGCTACGCCCACGCGCACGACGATCGGACTGGAATTCATGGTCTGGGCTCCTTTTCGAGATATCGGACCCCGCTCATAGTAATCTCCCCTCCAGGAGACGCAAGAGACAGGCCTGAGACCGCCGAGCGGAGCCGGTATGCCCTTTACAGAGACGCCGTCCATGGCTATACCTACGGTCATGAAGGAATCGGCTGCCCAATATCCGGTCCAGGGCCCCTGCCGATCGCGGCACGCCCTATTCAGGATGGGCCTGATCTGGATCACCCTTGGGGTGGCGTGCGCGTCTGTGTCCTGTCGCACAACGCAGGTCCGCAGGACCGGGCGAGAGGAGCCCCCCGAGTGGGCCTATCCGGTCCGCCACTTTGCCGGGTCTGTGCTGAGCGGCCCGACGGACGTGAACCTCGGCCCTGTCGGGGCGTCCGACGTGTGCGAGGTCTCGGTCACCTGGGTGGCGTTCGAGCGGCCCGCCGGCCTGCGCTTCGAATCGCTGGATCAGCACGCCAGGCTCATCGTGACCGTGCCGGCGGATCAGGCCGTGCGCCCGGTGGCCAGGCTGACCCGGGGCGTGCGGGTCCTCCCGGGCCGCGATCCGGACTCCGCCCTGGCGGAGTTGGGCAACGGGGTCCTGGGAAGGGACATGGTCCTGGCCCGAGCCCAAGGGGTGGTGCCCCGGGGGGCCACCGTCTCGTTTGGGATCGGCGACCCCAACAGGGCAACGGACCCGCGCGCATCCATGGCGATCCTGGTCTCCCGGCCGACCGACGGCCCGCAGCAGGTGGAATGGGCCGTGTCCGTGACGGGCAAGATCCGGACCCCGGATGCGGGACAGGGCCGCGACCCCGGCCTGTCGCAGGCCCCCGCAGGGCCGGAGGCCGCCCCGGACTGGTTGACCGAGACCGTGGTCACGG
>JAGOQT010000296.1 GCA_018007255.1 Phycisphaerae bacterium
CAGGTCGCCCTTGCCGGTCCCGGAGACCCCGAGCGTCAGGCTGCTGACCGCCTGGACCGACAGGCCCGACAGGTCCACGTTCCACTGGTTCCACAGGCCCGTTGAGAGGGCTGCGGGGTTGCCGTTGTAGGAAACCTTGGTCCCGTTGATCTTGACGTAGACCTGGCCGGCGCCATTGGCCGGGTCGCCCTTGAAGAACAGGACCAGGGTCTTGAGGCCGCCTGCGGTCCAGTCCTGGGCCGGACTGAAGGTCAGGACTGCCTCGGACACGCCCGATCCGCTGGTGTTGTCATAGGAGAAGGGCATGGCCTGCGCACCGGAGTGCACGTTGTCCCGCTCTGCGTACGGGGCATCGGCCTTGCCGACCGTGGAGCCGGTCCCATTGCCCGAGGCAGGGGCCACGCCGCAATCCAAGGACCCGCTGTGGCCGTACCCGTCGCTCCAGGAGAAGAAGATCCTGCCGCACTGGTCATTGTAGGACTCGAAGTCGTCCACGACCTTGAAAACCGGGGTCGAGAAGGTCCAGACGTCGCCCTCCCAGGACTGTGGTGTGGCGGTGTCGTTGACCTCGTCGACCCGCCAGTAGTAGGTCTGGCCGTACTGGCTGCCCAGTGCGTCCAGGGCCACCTGGTGGTCCGTGACGGTCTGGGCCAGGGCCAGGGCGTTGGGGTCTGTGCCGAGGTAGACCTCATGCCGGGCCGCCTGCCTGCCAGGCCGCCAGTTGAGCAGGGTGTCCACGGCCACGTTAGCAGCCCCAGACTCGGGCTGAGGCGCACGGGCACGCGTGGGGACCTGGAAGAACCGCACCTCGCTGAGGCTGTAGATACTGCCCCCGCCCCAGGTGCTCAGGCAGGTCAGTCTCACGTGCTGGGCCACTGCGCCGCCCAGATCCACGGTGGTGTTGTGCACGTAGTCGCTCTGGCCGGTCGCCTGGGCGAACTCGGGCACATTGGGGACCTCTGTCCAGGTGGTCCCGTCTGTGGAGACCTCGACCTTGGCCTGCTTGACGCCGTACCCCAGCATCTCCTCCAGGGCCTGGTTGGAGTTCCAGACCCACATCTGGTCGAGCTTGAGGGCGCGGTCGAAGTCATACTGGATCCAGGTGGGCTGTGGGCCGGCCTTGCTGCTGACCCACATGGTGGTGATTTCGATCGAGTGCTGGTCCGTGTTGGGATCCAGCCCCAACCCGCTGATCGTGTTGGCCGGTCCCATCTTGTCGCTATCGTTCATGAGACTGGAGGCCGTGGCCGCCGCAGGCGTGATCGGATAGGAGTAGGGCTCGACGGTGAAGCTCCACGTGGGGCCCTTGAACACGGTCGAGGCCGTGGGCGGTGCATTGACCTCGTCGACCCGCCAATAGTAGGTCTGGCCCAATCCCAGTCCGCCGGATGGGACATAGCGACTGACATCCAGTCCTTGGATCAGCGTCGCCCCCAGCGGATTCGCGACGGTAGCCTCATTGACATCGTGGAACTCGGTCCCGATGTAGACGTTGTGGGTATGGGCAAACTCACCCGGCGTCCAGCTCAGCACGGCATCCGAGGCCACATCCGACTCTCCGTTGCCGGGCTGCGGATTGCTGCTCACGTTTCCCTGGACGAATGGAATGACGTCGGGCAACGCATCCGCGTCGAAATCCGGATCATTGGTCAGCATGAATCCGTCGATCCAGAGGCCGTCCTCTCTGTAGGCAATCTCTACCGTGTAGGCCCCAGGGGCCATGGTGAACTCAACGAAGTCATTGCCTGGGTACGCTGCATAGTGGCCCACTTGCTTCCAGAACCACTCTTCAGGATCGGCCACCTGATAGTCGATGTTGTTGTCGCTGACCCAGCCGTTGGCGGCAACCGTGATGTTGAGGGTGGCCCCCTGGATACGGACCCAGCAGGAGTCGGAGCTTTCCGCATCGACATCCGGGGAGCAGAGGACACGGAGATACATGCTGTAGACGCCTCCCTCCTTGACCCGGATCCGATACCTGGCCACCCCTGTGGAGGGAGGATTGCCGCTGCTGTTGTTTCCGGCCGCTACGGTGATGTACTTGCCGCCGGACGCCGTTGCATCCTCGACGACGCGAAGCGGTGCGGTGATGGACGAAGCGGTCTCCGCCTCCCCCCAGATCTGTTCGGCCCTTGCGGCGCCTGTCGTCACAAAGAGAAACACACACGTGACCAGGCAGAGCAACTCTTTGCACATGACACACCTCCCAAACAAGTAAGTACGGGGTCTCAAAGGGCGACATCAAGTTACGCCGATGTGGCGACGCCGGTTCAAGGGGCAATCCGAATCTGTGCCCTGCCACCTCCTTTCGGCCGGGAGTCAGCATGGGATCGCCGAGCATTCTCCTCCAGCACAACCTCCAGAGCAGGCCCTTACTGCGCTATCCGGCCGAGGGCCCGCAGCCTACCCCCGATATTATACCACCCAGGATTGTCAAGACCAAGCCCAATACGAGACGGGCCCTGATTCCCGGGCCAGACTGGACCCCCGAATCCACCCACCCCGCCTCTGCGGGCGCCGCCCCCGCCCGGCGTGCCCGGCCCCGGACCGCCTCGGCCTGCGCCCGCGGGTGCGCCGCCCGGGCCTCTTTCGGGTCCGCGGCCCGCGCCGGGCACGGCGCTGGTCTCCATGACCACGATCATGGGCTTGACCTTGCCCTCCGCAAGCAGGTTGTCGAGAATCAGGTGGGTGCGGCCCATCTCGATCCACACCCGCTCATCCTCACCCCCGCCGTGCTGCAGGTAGAGAACCGGGTAGCGGGCCAAGGTGTTCCTGTCGTAATCGGGCGGCGTGTAGACGAAGATCCGGCGCCAGGCATTGGCCGTCTTGGAGAAGTAGTTCCGGATCAGAACGCTGCCGTGCGGGACATCCTTGAGGTCGTAGTAGGTGACCCCCGGCTCCGGGATCTCAAAGCCGTTGCACATGTGGCCGTAGCCGATGAACGCGTTGGTTCCCGGGTCCAGCACGACCGCGCCGTCCACGAGCATCCAGTAGTTGTGGTAGCCTGGGCTTTGTGGTTCCTGGGTCGTGTAGGTCCTTACCTGAACAGCAGGGGGGCGAACTCATGCAGGCTGCGCCGCCAGCTCTGCCACTCATGAGCGGTATTGGGAGACACATAGAAGACGGCATGGACGCCCGCCTGCTTCAACGCCTCGGCACCGGCCTTGGGGTCGCCGCCGAATCCGCCGCGGCCACCCCCTCTGCGGCCCTCGAGTTCGCGGCTGCCGTAGCTGACGAAGACCAGCTTGACCTTGTCCTTGAAACCGGGGGTGTTGTTGACATCCTCCGCGCTGATGCTGCCGCCGCTGAAGATGCCGATGTGCGAGAACGTGTCGAGGTTGGCCAGGGTGATCGAACGGGTCTGCATGCCGCCCATGGAGAGCCCCGCCATGGCCCGATGCGGTTGATCGGCAAGGGTGCGGAAGTGCGTATCGATGTAGGGGATGAGGTCCTCGGTCATGACCCGCCCGAAGCCCGAGGCGAAGTCGAAGCCGCCGCGCCCGCCCATACGTCCGGCCCGCTCGCCTGCAGCAGTACCGCCCGGTCCGCGTCCGGCAGGCGCTGCAGCGCCCGGCTGGGCTGCCGGTCCGCGAGCGCCCCGTGCGCCGCGGGGACCGCCGACGCCGCCGTTCTCCATCACGATGATGAAGGGTCTGGCCTTGCCCTCGGCGATCAGGTTGTCCATGATCAGGCCCGTCCTGCCCTGGCCGGGCCAGCCCGTCTCGTCCTCGCCGCCGCCGTGCTGGAGATACAGCACGGGATAGCGGGTGGTCGTATCCTTGTCATAGTCCGGCGGTGTGTAGACGAAGATGCGACGCGTCGCATTGGCGACCTTGGAGGGGTAGAGGACCTCTCGCATCTGTCCGTGGGGGACGTCCTTGAGTGCATAGAAGTCCTGATCCTTGGCGGGACACTCCACGCCGCTGCCGCAACGGCTGGCCCCGTAGAAGTACAGGCTGCCGGGGTCCGGTACCGCGGCCCCGTCGATCCAGATCTGGTAGTAGTGGAAGCCCTCGTCTTGGGGCTTGGACTCACCGCCGGTCCACACGCCGTCCTCGCCCTTGGTCAGGGGGTATCTCACGGCCCCGATGTCGAGCTCGACCTTCTGGGCCTGGGGCGCGGAGATGCTCGTGCGGACCCGGCCGTCCGAGGTGACCTGGGGATATTGTTTTCCAGGCTGATTGAGGGACGAGGGTCTCCAGTCGTTCGCGTCCTGGCCTGTCTGCGCCAGACAGAATGCAGCCGAGAGGGCGATCGACAAGGCCAGTACAGGCAGATTCGGTTTCATGGGTCTTCTCCTTGCGTGCTTCTAGTCCCGGAACAGTAGGAGGGAGAACTCGCGCAGGCTGCGCCGCCAACTCTGGAACTCATGGGCGGTCAGCGGGGAGACGTAGAAGACCGCGTTGATGCCCGCTGCCTTCAACGCATCGACGCTGGTCTGGGGGTTGCCGCCGAAGCCGCCGAAGCCGCCCCGTCCAGCTCGTGCCCCTGCCATGCCCCCCCGTGCGGCACTCGCGTCCCCAGCGGGGGCTGCACCCGGTCCTCGCCCGGCCGGTGCCGGTGCCGCAGCGCCCCGTCCGCCACGCCTGCCGCCGATCTCGCGGCTCCCGTAGCTGACGAACACCAGCTTCACCTTGTCTTTGAAATCGGGGTGATCGTTGACATCGGCCATGGTGATGGTGCTGCCGCTGAAGAGGCCGATATGGGAGAACTTGTCGAGATTGGCGAGTGTGACCGACCGGGTCTGCATGCTGCCCATGGACAGACCCGCCATGGCCCGATGCGGCTGATCCGTGAGTGTGCGGAAGTTGCTGTCGACCCAGGGGATCAGATCGTTGACCATGAGCTGGCCGTAGGGACCGCCGCCGGGGCCGCCCATTCCCATGCCGCCGAATCCGGCGCCGCGTCCAGCGCCCGCACCCGGTGCGCCTGCTCCGGCTCCGCCCCGGCCCGCGCCGGCGGGGGCACCGGCGCCCATGCCTCGACCTCCGCCCATGCCGCCCACGGCGCTGGTCTCCATGACCACGATGAAGGGCTTGATCTTGCCTTCGGCGATCAGGTTGTCGAGGATCAGGTTGGTCCGGCCCATCTCGATCCAGACGCGTTCGTCCTCTCCGCCGCCGTGCTGCAGATACAGCACAGGATAGCGAGCC
>JAGOQT010000018.1 GCA_018007255.1 Phycisphaerae bacterium
CACGAGCCACCACCGCCCATCCCTCTGTTGAAGCGTGAAGGGCGAGCCGTCCGAGGCCAGGGACGGGTCCGTGTCCGGCCCGTTGCCCATCAGACCTCGCGAGATCGATCCGGGGCCCCACCGGTCCATTGCAGGGACCTGGGCCCGGTGTCGGTCCGGACAGCCCGCCCCGCACAAGACCAACCAAGCCAGCCCCATGCAAAGGGCATCCGCCCGCACGCCCGACCCTGCGCAGCACCCGTGCTTCAGGCCGGGCACACGACCCTTGTCAGAGATGCGATCCGCGGTCCACATCCGGTCTTCCTGCGCCCGGCGGACATGGTAGCACGGGACCCGCACACAGATCAACAGGCGGGCGGCCGGGGGGCCGGGCCCGAGGGAGGAGGGCCGGAGAAGGAGGCGTTTCCACTTGAATCGGATGTCCGGATCGGCGAACATGGTGGACCTTGTTGTGCAGACCGAAGGGTGTTCGGAGTCCGGGGCGAGGCTGAGGCCCGCCGTAGAGTCGGGAGGATCAACGATGGCCAGGATCGAGACCAAGGAAGCCAAGGCAGGGAAGACGAAGAAGACGGTGGAGCCGCTCCGGTCCGAGAAGGACGAGGCCTTGGAGCGGGCCATCGCCCAGATCGAGAAGCAGTACGGCACGGGCTCGATCATGAAGATGGACGAGTCCAAGCGAGTCCGCATCGAGGGCATCCCCACCGGGGCCCTGTCCCTGGACGTCGCACTCGGGGGCTCCGGCATCCCCAGGGGACGGGTCACGGAGCTGTTCGGCCCGGAGTCCTCGGGCAAGACCACACTGGCCCTGCACGTAATCGCCCACGCCCAGCGCATGGGCGGGGTGGCCGCCTTCATCGATGCCGAGCATGCCCTGGACACGACCTGGGCCCGCAAGCTCGGGGTGGACGTGAACAGCCTCCTGATCAGCCAACCCGACACGGGCGAGCAGGCCCTGGACATCGCCGAACTCCTGATCAAGTCGAATGCCGTGGACATCATCGTGATCGACTCGGTCGCAGCCCTGGTCCCCCAGGCGGAGCTCCAGGGCGAGATGGGACAGAGCCACGTGGGTCTGCAGGCCAGGCTGATGAGCCAGGCCCTGCGCAAGCTGACCGGCGTGATCAGCAAGAGCAAGACCTGTCTGATCTTCATCAACCAGATCCGCATGAAGATCGGCGTGATGTTCGGAAACCCGGAGACCACCACGGGCGGGAACGCCCTGAAGTTCTACAGCTCCATACGGATCGATGTCCGCAGGATCTCGACCATCAAGGATGCCCAGGACACGGCGATCGGAAGCCGCGTCAAGGCCCGGGTGGTCAAGAACAAGGTGGCCGCCCCCTTCAGGGCCGCCGAGTTCGACATCCTGTTCGACTCCGGGATCAGCTACGAAGGCGACCTGGTCGACCTGGGGGTCGAGGCCGAGGTCCTCACCAAGAGCGGGTCCTGGATCTTGTACGGAGGCGTCCGCCTGGGACAGGGGAGGGAGAACGCCAAGAAGACCCTCGTGGAGAACAAGGACCTGGCCAAGGAGATCCGGCAGAAGATCCTCGAGGCCAAGGGCATCGCAGAGGCCAAGAATCCAGAACCCGAAAGACCGAAGCCCGAATGATGTTGACTTCCAAGCAGATCCGCAGCCGGTTCATCGACTTCTTCAAGGACCAGGGGCACACCTTCGTGCCCAGCTCGCCCGTGGTGCCCATCGGCGACGAGACCCTGATGTTCACCAACGCAGGGATGAACCAGTTCAAGGACATCTTCCTGGGCCTCCGCTCGCCCGAGACCCGGCGCGCAGTGAACAGCCAGAAGTGCATCCGCGTCAGCGGCAAGCACAACGACCTGGAAGAGGTGGGCATCGACACCTACCACCACACCTTCTTCGAGATGCTCGGCAACTGGTCCTTCGGCGACTACTTCAAGGCCGAGGCCATTGCGTGGAGCTGGCAGCTCCTGACGAAGGTCTACGGGATCGATCCGAACCGGCTGTGGGCCACGGTCTTCGCGGGCGACCCGGCAGATGGGGCCGGACCCGACGAGGATGCGGAGGCCCTGTGGCCCAAGGTCACCGCGCTCCCCGCGGACCGGGTGCTGCGGTCCGGGAAGAAGGACAACTTCTGGGAGATGGGGGCCGCGGGCCCCTGCGGGCCGTGCTCGGAGATCCACATCGATCTGGGTCCGGATCGCTGCGACCAGAGACACGTCCCGGGCCACGTGTGCAGGGTCAACGCGGGGTGCGCCCGGTTCATGGAGCTGTGGAACCTGGTCTTCATCCAGTTCAACAGACAGGCGGACGGATCCCTGGTCCCCCTGTCCGCCAACCACGTGGATACGGGGGCGGGCCTGGAGCGGATCACCTCGGTCCTCCAGGGCAGGACCAGCAACTACGACACGGACCTGTTCTCTCCGATCCTCGGGGCCGTTGCGGACCTGGCCGGGCGTTCGTACACCTCCAGGCTCGGAGACCGCAGCGACAATGCCTTCCGCGTGATCGCGGACCACATCCGGTCCCTGACCTTTGCGATCACAGACGGGGCCACGCCCTCCAACGAGGGCAGGGGCTATGTCCTGCGGCGGATCCTCCGCCGCGCATCCCGATTCGGCCGCGTCCTGGATCTCCGCGAGCCCTTCCTGTACAGGCTGGTCCCGGTCGTGGCAGACTGCATGGGCGAGGCCTTCCCCGAGGTCCGCCAGCGGGCCGAGTTCGTGGCCACGGTGATCCAGGCCGAGGAAACGAGCTTCGGCCGGACCCTGGACCGAGGCCTGGAGATCTTTGCCGAGGCTGCGGAGCGGGCCTCCGGCTCCAAGGCCAAGACCATCCGCGGAGACGACGCGTTCCAGCTCTACGACACCTACGGGTTTCCCCTGGACCTGACCCAGCTCCTGGCCCGCGAGAAGGGCCTCCAGGTCGACCAGGCCGGGTTCGACCGCCTCATGGAGGAGCAGAGGGCCCGCGCACGCGCAGGACAGAAGGCCTCCTCCTTCCTGGCCAACCTGACCGGCGTGGAGCTCCCGGTCACGGACGACTCCGCCAAGTACGAGACCGACACCTGTGCGGGCAAGGTCCTGGGGTGGATCGACGCAGGGGGCCTCCGGAAGGAGGGATCCTTCTCCGACACCCGGACCCAGATCGGCCTGATCCTGGACCGAACCTGCTTCTATGCGGAGGTCGGCGGCCAGGTCGGGGACGTGGGCACGATCCAGAGCTGTGCGTTCCGGTTCGCGGTGGAGGCCACGGACAGGATTGCAGACTGCGTGATCCACAGGGGTCGGCTCACAGAGGGGACCCTGCATGCAGGTGACATCGCCAAGGCCGTGGTGGACCCCCGCCGCAATGCCACCAAGAAGAACCACACGGCCACGCACCTGCTCCAGTGGGCCTTGCAGCAGGTCCTGGGCCAGGCCGTGCATCAGCAGGGCAGCCTGGTCTGCCCGGACTACCTGCGTTTTGACTTCACCTGCCCCAAGGCCCTCACGCCCGAGCAGATCCGGCAGGTCGAGCGTCTGGTGCAGGAGAAGATCGACGAGGCCCTACCCGTGACCTGCGCGGTGCTGCCGATCGATCAGGCCAAGAAGCTCGGGGCCATGGCCCTGTTCGGCGAGAAGTACGGCGCACAGGTCCGCGTGCTGGGCATCGGAGCGGACCACCCGGACCGGATCGGCGACGCCCTCAGCCGCGAGTTCTGCGGGGGCACCCACGTGGACAACACCGGGGCGATCGGCGGGTTCGCCGTGCTCAAGGAGGAGAGCATCTCCGCGGGCGTGCGGAGGATCACGGCCCTGACCGGCCCGGGCCTGACCCGGCACCTCCTGGAGCGGGGCAAGGTCGTGGACGAGATGGGCGCGCTGCTCAAGGTCCCCGCAGACCAGCTCGTCTCCCGGGTCACCAAGCTCCTGGAGGAGAACAAGGCCCTGGCCAAACAGCTCAAGACCGCGTCCAAGAAGACCGGGGAGGACGCCTTGGGGCAGGCCAGGCACCTGCTCGAGGCCGCGCCCAAGATCGGCGCAACCACCCTCCTCGTCGGACCACTGAGCTCTGTGACGGTCGAGCAGGCCAGAGAGGCCATGGACATGGTCAAGAAGAAGGCCCAGTCCGCGGCGATCGTGTTCGGCTGGGAGGAAGGGGAAGGCAAGGCCACCCTCTTGGCCGGCGTTACGGACGACCTGGTCGCCAAGGGGCTCAAGGCCGGAGACCTCATCAAACAGATCGCCCCCATCGTGGAAGGCGGTGGAGGGGGCAGGCCCCAGATGGCCCAGGCCGGAGGCAAGAACCCGGCCAAGTTGCCGGAGGCCTTGGCCGAGGCGAACCGCCTGATCCGAAAAGGACTCAGCCCAAGTTGAGGCAGGCACAGGACGCCGTTATTTACGTGCATCGGCGGCGAGTCCGCTCTACCATGGCTCCATGACTCCATACAAGCACGTCCTGTGCGTCTACCCCTATCGGCGCGAACTCAACGATGTGGGCTTCTTCCCCCCGGTCGGGCTGGAGTCCATTGCCAAGGTCATCCAGCCGTTCACCCGGGACCTGGACGTGGTGGATCTCCGAAAGGAGAAGGGCCGGACCGCGGACTTCATCAGGCCGGATACGGGGATGGTCTGTTTCTCGGTCAACTGGGACCGCGATCGCGACACCCTGCTCGACCAGGTCCGGTCGGTCCCCCAGGGCATCCTGACCATTGTGGGCGGACGGCACGCAACCGAGGACCCGCAGCGGTGGCTGGCCGACTGCCCGGGCGTCACCGCGGTCGTGCGTGGCGACGGCGAGGAGGCCATGGAGGAGATCTGCCGGGGGGTCCCTCTCGAGCAGATCGCCGGTCTGAGCTTCCGCAGGGCAGGCCGGATCATCCACAACTCCAACCGGGCCGTCGGTCCGGTCCAGGACGATGGGTTTCCGGATCGGCGACTCCGCAAGTACACCTACGACGTGACCGTGGGCGGCGCGGGGACCGGGTTGGAGGTGGACTTGGTCGCATCCTCCCGCGGGTGTCCCTTCCACTGCACCTTCTGCTCGTTCAGCCGCAATCCGTGGGGGACCAAACGGAAGTGGTCCGCCAGGTCGCCGCAGTCCGTGGTCGCGGAGCTGGAACAGGTCCGCGCCCGGATCGTCGTGTTCACGGACGACCTGTTCACGCACGACCTGGACCGCGTGGAGGAGATCTGCGACCTCATCGTAGCCAGGCGGATCCGCAAGAAGTACATCGTGAACACCAGGCTCGAGATCGCGCGGCGCCCGGACATCCTCCGCAAGATGGAGCAGGCGGGCTTTGCCGTGCTCATGCTGGGCATCGAGTCCGCCCACGACCGCACGCTGAAATCCATGCAGAAGGGGTTCGACACCGCCAAGATCCGGGAGTACTTCACGGTCCTGCGGCGGAGCCGGATGCTCCTGAACGGGTACTTCATCCTGGGCAACATCGGAGAGAGCCTCCAGGACATGGAGCGGATCCTCCCCTTTGCCCGCGAGCTGGGCCTGGACACCATTGCCCTGTCCACCCTTCGCGTGGCCCCCTACTCCGGTCTGGACGAGCTCGTGGCAGCCAGCCCCGGGTATCACGTGGACCCACACGGGAAGGTCTTCTCGGATGAGTACTCCGTGGCCGACCTTCGCGACCTGCGACGGAGGTACAACCGGGAGTTCTACAGCCCGGCCCAGATGTTCAAGATCCTCCGCAAGGGCGCGAGGGGCGGGTGGCTGCGTCTCCTGCCGGGGCTCCTGCCCCGACTGCCCGGACTCACCTGGCACACCGCCACACACCTGCGGGCGCGGGCCAGGCGGCACGCCCTGAAGCGGGCCGAACGGCAGTGTGCGGTGGCGCCGTGACGGCCCCGCCGCAGGTCAAGAGGGAGTCTCGTCGAGGAGAATACTGCGCGTGCTCGGACGGCCCTTCCGCTCTATAATACCCTCCATGGTCAAATACAAGCATGTCCTGGCATTGAACCCCTACTTCGGCGATTCGACGGGGACCATGGGGCTCTTCCCCCCCACCGGCCTGGAGTACATCGCCGCCAGCCTGAAGGGCCTGGTGGGGAAGGTCACGATTCTCGACCTTCGGTACCAGAAGGCGTTCCAAGACCCGCGGGTCCTGAGCCGATTCATCCGGGATCACATCGATCTGGTGTGCGTCAGCATCCGTTGGCAGTCCAGGTTCAAGCAGGTCTGCGACTTCGTGGCCCAACTGCCCCCGGAGGTCCAGACGGTCGCGGGGGGCTACCAGGCCACCCAGGAGGTCGAGACCCTGTTTGCCCGGTGCGCGAACATCGACATGGTGGTGCGCGGGGAGGGCGAGGAGATCATCCAGCAGATCGTCACGGGGGTCCCCTTCAAGGACATCCGCGGGCTGTCCTATCGGGACCAGGGCCAGGTCATCCACAACCCCATCCACACCCTTCCGGACCTCGATCACATCGCGTTTCCCGACCGTTCCCTGAGGACGCACGACTACACCTGGACCGAGCAGGGGGTGCGGCTCACCCGCCACACCTTCGACACGATCCTGACCGCCCGGGGGTGCCCCTTCCACTGCAAGTTCTGCACGTTCAGCCTCAATCCCCTGGGCCAGAAGAGGCACTACACCGAGCGCCCGGTCGAGTCCGTCATCGAGGAGCTGAAGACCATCCGGGCCGACATCGTGCTCGTTGCGGACGACAACTTCTTCACGAATCCCGAGAGGAGCGAGCAGATCTGCGATCAGATCCTGGAGAACGGGATCCGCAAGACCTTTGCCGTCCAGGCCCGGATCGACGTGGCCCGCCACCCCAGGGTCCTCGAGAAGGCCCAGAAGGCGGGCTTCAAGGTCTTCCTGATCGGGATCGAGTCGCCGCACGACCGAATCCTGGCGCAGATCCAGAAGGGCTTCACCCAGCAGCAGGTCCGGGAGGCCTTTGCGGTCTTGACCCGGTACGACTTCTACCTGCACGGGTACTTCATCTACGGCAACATCGGGGAGACGGAGGAGGAGATGGTCTACATCGCCCGGTTCGCCAAGGAGGTCGGTCTGGACTCCATCTCCTTCCAGAAACTCCGGATCGAGAAGTTCTCGCCCCTCAAGGAGGTCGTGGAGCAGACGCCGGGCTACCACTTCGATCGGATCGGCGGTCCCGTGTATTCGGACCGGTACGGGCTCAAGGAGTTGAAGCGGATCCGCAACCGCATCCGCTCGGAGTTCTACGACCGGCGGCAGTTCCTCCGCATCCTCCGCAAGGCCCGGCGGATCGGGCTTGTGGGGGCCCGGGACGCAGTGCCCCTCCTGCTGAAGGCCCCCCTGCTCGCGGCCCGACTGGGCGCGCGATCGTGGCAACGGAGGACCAAGGAGTAGCCCGCATTTCTCACGAGGCTTCGGACGGCCGAGGCAGAATGGAGGCTGTGGACCCGACTGGGCCCTACGCGTCGGCCCGGCGCCGGATCTCCACGCTCCTCGCGTGGGCGTCCAGGCCCTCGGTGCGGGCCAGACGGATGATGTCCCCGGAGGCCCGGGCCAGCATGGCCCGGTCGTACTCGATCAGGCTGCTGGACTTGATGAAGTCGTTGCTGCTGAGCGGGCTGAAGAACCGGGCGGTCATGCCCGTGGGCAGGGTGTGGCTGGGGCCCGCCCAGTAGTCGCCCACGGCCACGGGTGTGTAGGGCCCGATGAACACGGCCCCCGCGTTCCGGATCCGGGCCGCGACCTCGCGGCTGGCCTGCCCGCACTGGACCTCCAGGTGCTCGGAGGCAAACGCATTGGCCGCTTCCACCGCCCGGTCCAGGTCCTCGAACACGATGATCGCGCTGTACTGCTCCAGGCAGGCCTGGGTCTGGTCCGACCGGCCCAACTCGCGGACCTGCGCCTTGAGCTCCGCGAGGACCCTGCGGGCCAGGGGCTCGCTGTCCGTGAAGACCACTGCGCTGCCCGGCGCATGCTCCGCCTGGCTGAGCATGTCTGCAGCCACCCAGGCCGGATCGGACCGGCCGTCGGCCAGGATCAGGACCTCGCTGGGCCCCGCGATCGAGTCGATGTCCACCTGGCCGAAGACCTTGCGCTTGGCCATCTGGACCCAGCGGTTGCCCGGACCCACGATCTTGTACACAGGCCGGATCGTCTCCGTTCCATAGGCCAGGGCGGCCACGGCCTGGGCGCCCCCCACGCGGTACACCTCCGTGATCCCCAACTCCCTGCAGACCGCCAGGATCACAGGGTGGATGCTGCCCTGGAACCGAGGCGGAGACACGACCGCGATCCCCCGGACCCCAGCCACCTGGGCAGGCACGGCCGTCATGATGACCGTGGACGGCAGCGGCGCAGAGGCCCCCGGCACGCAGACCCCGACCCGCTCGATGGGCGTGTACCGCACGCCGGGGTGCCGGACCTTGTCGCCCACGAAGATCTCGGACTGGTAGAGCCTCACGTTCTCGATCGCCTGCCGCAGCGACCCGAGCAGGGCCGGATCGATCCGTGCGTGGGCCTCGTGCAGGTCCTCCTCGCTGACGCGGATCCGGCCCGGCCCCAGGTCCACCCCGTCGAACCGCCGCGTGAGATCGACCAGGGCCTGGTCCCTGTGGGCGCGGACCTGTTGGAGGATCCGGCCGAGCTGGACCTCCTCGGGGCCGCCTTCTTCGAAGGTGCTGGCCCGCCTGAGGGCCTCTCGGACCTGGTCCACTCTCGCGGCCCAGTTCGGATCGCGATAGGTCAGCAGGAGGGAATCGAGTCGATCGGGCATGGGCCCCCCTCATCGGCCGAGGTTGCCATAGTGGTACTCCCGGACCGCCCGGTGGAGCAACAGACACGACCGCCCCCGGTACTCGGTCACCAGGCCTGCGACCCGGAACCTCGCGGGCTCGGGCGACTGGGCCTGGATCCGCTCCATGGACTCCAGGGTCCTGCACGGAAGGAGCTCAAAGGCCCTGGGCATGGCGTTCCGGCCGAGCGAGTCCGTGACAAACATGACCCGCCCCTGACCGGGCACGATCAGACCCACCTCGTCCACCAGGACCCGCAGTGCCGCGTGGACCTGCGCGGTCTGCGCAGGTCGCCGGCGGGTCGCCTCGTATGCAGCCAGTCTCTTGCGGATCTGCTCCGGGATCTCCAGGGGGTCGTTGGGGTCGCCCCGCGAGGAGGCAGGCCCGTTGGCGTCCCCAACCTGCCCCACCTGCGCACGCACAGGGTCGTTGGGGCCCGCTTGACCTGCGGGCCGGGGGGTGTCCAGGGGAGCGGCTGACGTGGCGAACAAGTAGGACCGGCCCCGATAGGTCTCGACCTGCCCGGACACCAGGACACGGCCTTCAGGCCCCTGGACTGCGTCCTCTGTAAGGGCCTGCCAGGCCGGGGAGGGCAGCAACTCCAGTTGCGATTGGGACCCCGCAACCCCCGAGGCCCGGGGCACTGCGTGGTCCGGTGCAAAGAGCCACCGGTCGCCCTCCCGGACCACTCGGCCCTGCACGTCGCCCAGCCACATCCCATCGGTCAGCACGCCCGGGGGGGCAGATGCGGAGGCCAGACCCAGGGCCCAGACCAAGGTCCCCATGGCCGTGCCCGCGATCCGTCTTGTGTCATACGTACCCATACGACTTCGTGCGCACCGAACGGCCCTACCGTGCGCCGCCCCGGCCCCGCGTGTAGTTCAGCAGACCGTCTGCAAGCAGGATCCCCCGCTCTCTGTCGGAGAGATCGAGCGTGCCGACGAAGTCGAACGACCCGTCGGCCTTGGCGATCCGGACCCGGTCCTGGCCGGCCACAGCCGTGCGGAGCCCCTCTATGACCAATCCATCCCCGGGTGCAAGCAGGTCGTAGTCCGCAGGGTCGGCAAACACGATCGGGACAATACAAAAGTTGATCAGGTTGCCCCGATGGATCCGCTCGATGCCCTTGGCCAGGACCACGCGCACGCCCAGGACCATGGGACACAGGGCCGCGTGCTCCCTGGAGGATCCCTGGCCGTAGCTCTCGCCCGCCACCACGATCCCGGCCCGGCCCCGGGCCTTGAGCTCCAGGGCCCTCTGGGCAAAGGTGGGCCTGCCCGGCTCGTTGAAGCTGTTGAACACGGCCATGGCGTACTTGGGCACGTTCGACCGCAGCTTCAGAAAGGCCCCGGCCGGCATGATGTGGTCCGTGGTGACCCGGTCCCCGCACCGGAGCAGGACCTCGCCGTCCAGCCGGTCCGGCAAGGGGCTGGGGGCCTCGGGCACCACAATGGTCGGTCCGCGCAGGACCTCCACCGCGCAGGCCTGGTCCTTGGGCAGAGGCTCGACCAGCATGCCGTCATCCACGGCGAACCGGTCGGGCTCCCCGATCTGGGGGTACTCGATCCCCAGCAGGCCGGGCAGGTCCCTGGGGTCGGTGATCCTGCCTGTCAGGGCCGCGGCCACGGCCGTCTCCGGGCTGACCAGGTAGACCTGGTCGCCCTGGGTCCCTGTGCGGCCCGCGAAGTTCCGATTGAAGGTCCGCAGGGTCACGACCCCGTCAGCGGGCGAGAAGCCCTGGCCTATGCACGGCCCGCACCCGGACTCCAGGATCCGGGCCCCTGCTGCGATGAGGTCCGCCAAGCACCCGTTTCCTGCCAGCATGCCCAGGACCTGCCTGCTGCCCGGCGCAATGGCCAGCTCCACCGTGGGGTGGACCCGCCTGCCCTTGAGCACCCGGGCCACCGTCATCAGGTCCGCGAGGCTGGAGTTCGTGCAGCTCCCGATCGCCACCTGCCCGACCTGGGTCCCTGCGATCTGGGCCACCGGCCTGACGCGGTCAGGCGAGG
The DNA here is from genome assembly GCA_018007255.1 of Phycisphaerae bacterium. Classification (GTDB taxonomy): domain Bacteria; phylum Planctomycetota; class Phycisphaerae; order Sedimentisphaerales; family Anaerobacaceae; genus DTPU01. Next base: position 10,720 of record JAGOQT010000018.1, read on the forward strand.
ACGGGCACGCACCCAGGGGCTCGACCTCGGACAGATTGACCTCCAGGACCCGGTCGTACTCCGCGTCCGGATCCGCGGCCAGGGGCCTGTAGTCGTGTTCCCTGCCCTGGGCGGCCAGGAACCGCCGCGTCTGCTCGTCGCTGGGAAACAGGCTCGTGGTGACCCCCAGCTCCGCGCCCATGTTGGTGATCGTGGCCCGCTGCGGGACCGACAGGGTCTGGACCCCGGGGCCCGTGTACTCGACCACGCAGCCCACGTTGCCCTGGGTCGTCAGCACGCCCAGGACCGCAAGGATCACGTCCTTGGCCGCCACCCACGGACCCAGCCTGCCTGTGAGCCTGACACCGATGACCTTGGGACAAGTCAGATAGAAGGGACCGCCTGCCATGGCCACGGCCACGTCCAGACCCCCTGCCCCTATGGCAAGCATGCCCATGCCGCCGCAGGTGGGCGTGTGGGAGTCGCTGCCCAGCAGGGTCGCACCGGGCCTGCCGAATCGCTCCAGGTGGACCTGGTGGCAGATCCCGTTGCCGGGCCTGGAGAACCAGACCCCGGTCCGGGCCGCCACGGTCTGGAGGTAGAGGTGGTCGTTGTGGTTCTCGGGGCCGAACCCGGCCAGGTTGTGGTCCACGTAGCTGACCGAAAGGTCCGTGCTCACGCGCCCGTCGCCCATGGACTCGTATAGCAGGAACACGGTCGTGCCCGTGGCGTCCTGCGTGAGGGTCTGGTCTATGCGCACGCCCACAGGGCTGCCCGCCCTGAGCTGACCCTCGATCAGGTGGTCCTGGATGATCCTGTGAACCAGTGCAAGACCCACGTCCTTCTTGCCCCCACATCGCATGACCGGCAGGCGTGCCGGCCCGGGCCGCACTGTAGCACACCGCCATGCCCTGCACAAGCGGGAAGGCGGCCCGGTCCTGCCTGGGGAACCAGGCCGCCTCGCGTCAGACAAGGGCCCCGTCACCTGGCCTTGGGGGGGTCGTTGACCAGGTAGGAGTCCTGCTTGTTGGCCGGGTCCACCCCCACCCGGGACGAGGGCTCGGACCCGACCATCTTCTGGTCCGATGTGGATCCGGCCGCGTACTTGGTGTAGATGTTGTCGTTCTCCAGGCCCACATAGGACCTCTTCTCGAAGTCCACGTGGGAGTCCATGTACAGGACATTCTGGCCCTCCTTCTGGTGGGCGTCGGAGTTGCCGTTCTTGGCCTGGTCCGCTGTGCCCGTCCAGGTCCGGCCCGAACCCGCGGAATCGGGCACGAACTTGTCGAATGTAACCGCGGGCGTGGCGCCGGCCGGGTACCAGGGGTTCCTGTCCGCGGCCACGGCCATGCCCGGCTCCGAGCTGGTCGTCAGGGCGTAGGCCCCGAACGGCACGTGGTAGGCATAGCTGTAGAACCGGTAGGTCTCCTGGCCCTGGGCACCTGAGCTGAAGTCCCAGTAGCTCTGGATGTCCGGCGTGGCGGGCGGGCTGGGCCTGAGGTCCGCGGCCCGGGTCTCGGCCTCGCCCTTGCACACGAACATCTTGGGCGTGCACTCCGCGTGCCTGACCAGGAGGTACCAGGACGCGCTGAGCGTCACCTTCCCGGTGGCGGGCTCGGGGGTCCCGGTCAGGCCGTAGGCCAGGGCCCGCGTTCCCCCTACGACCTGGGCCGTGGCCCCGCCTGTCCAGCTCGGCAGCGCCGCCACCCAGGTGTTGGACCTGGCCCCTGCCTTGGGCAGCTCGTCCTCGTAGTCGTTGGCATAGAGCATCATGGCCTTGCCCAGACCCGACAGGTTCGTGCCGCAGGTGAGCCTGAAGGCCAGCATCCGGACCCTGGCCAGGGCCGGCATCAGGATGCCCATGAGCAGGGCGATGATCCCGATCACGACCAACAGCTCGACGAGTGTGAAGCCTTTCCTGTTCATGACCGTGCTCCTTTCTGTGCGCGGATCTGCGGCGCCCGTTGCCCCACACGCTCAGGAAGGATGAGGAATGCCCTTGGGCGGCCCCGTCGCTGCGGTCCTCGGACCTGCCGCAGCGGGGCCGGCCTCCACCTCTCACCGCAGATCCAGTGCACAACGGTTCTGCTCGAGGGCAACAGGCACGGGAAGCCCGGACTCTGGGCGCAACGGAAGCGACGCACAGAAGGAGGCTCGGAGGATCAGGCCCCTGTCAGAGGGCAGGCCGACCGAATCGATGAAGAGTGACGGTTTGATATGATGACAACGAATGTATCGATGACCAGGCATCCAACTCGGCCAACCGGTCCAGGTCCAGCGCCCTGCAATCCCCGGCTTCACCCCGTGGGCAATCGCCTCACAGGCCCAGATCGTCTTGTCAAAGAGCCCTGCCTGATCCCGGCCCGCCTGGGCCGGGGGCAGGAAAGGGCGGTGCTGCGGTGCCGCAGCACCGCCCCACATCACAGACTGGCGTTACCTTCCGCCGCCGCCCACAAAGGCAGCGTCGTTGATCAGGAACGAATCCCTCTTGTCCGTCAGCGTGACCGCCGCGGCAGTGGGGAGCAGCCCCTTGACCTTCTCAGGCGGGTTCGTGAGTGTCCACCTGGTGTAGATGTTGTCGTTCTCCATGCCGACGAACGACCTCTTCTCAAACTCCACGTGGCTGTCGATGTACAGGACGTTCTGGCCGTCCGTCTGGTGGGCGTCGGAATTGCCCATCTTGGCCTGATCCGAGGTGCCCACCCCGCCTGTCCCGGTGTACCCGGTCAGGTCGGGCTTGAACCCCGTGGTGGCGTTGTTGAACCGATCGCTGGGTAGGGCAGCGCCCGAATACCACGGGCTGCGGTCCGCGGCCACGGCCATGCCTGCCTCTGAGCTGGTCGTCAATGCCCAGGCGTCAAAGGGGATATGGTACGAGTAGCTGCAGTAGCCGTAGGTCGCGGTGCCCGCGAAGTCCCAGTAGCTCTGGATGTCCGGGGAGGCGGGCGGATTGGGCTTCAGGTCAGCGACCTTGGCCTCGCTCTCGCCCTTGCACACGAACATCTTGGGCGTGCACTCCGCGTGCTTGACCAGGAGGAACAGGCTCGAACTCACGGTCACCTGGCCGCTGGTCGGCTCAGCCGGCGGGGCTGGGGTCAGGTTATAGGCAAGCGCACGCGTGCCCCCGACCATGGCTGCCGTTGCGCCGCCGTCGAACCTGGGGAGCGCCTTGACCCAGGTGTTGGACCTGGCACCTGCCTTGGGCAGCTCGTCGTCGTAGTCGTTGGCATAGAGCATCATGGCCTTGCCCAGACCCGACAGGTTGGTTCCGCAGGTCATCCTGAATGCCAACATGCGGACCCTGGCCAGGGCCGGCATCAGGATGCCCATCAACAGGGCTATGATCGCAATCACGACCAGTAGCTCCACCAATGTAAAACCTCTTCGTCTCATTGCATGTTCTCCTTTCTCTTGCGTGGCGATTCGCGCGTCCGACCGAGTCCAGGCACAACCTCTACACGGACGTACACCTGATTAGGACGTTACCCACGTTCCCTACGCGACGCGAATCTACACCTCGTTGCTTCTTGCCCACACTCAGTCGGTTGTTCATCCGATACACTTCGTATCAGTTGATACACACCCGCGAGCCAAACAACGTGCGCTGTCGGCTGCGGCAAACACAACACAACTCTGTCGAGCAGGAAGGTTTGTGGTATGAAAAAACGTGCAAGAAAATATGATGACAGCTTCAATTATAATAGTCTATAAAGCCCAGAAACCTGCCTGTTACAGACGTCATCCTATAACCAAGACGCACACACGTCAATAGGTTTTTCGTCAAAATAGCAGATTCTCTTGAAAATGCTGCCTCCATTACTAGACTACGCATCTTCTGCACAAAGAGGCCGATCCATGGACCAAGATACTACCCTGAACAGGGCAAGGAAGAGGCTCAAATCGCACGGCCAGGACCACCTCCTGGCGTTTTGGGCAGATCTGTCGGATGGCGAGAGGCACGGTCTGCTCAGACAGATCGGGGCACTGGACCTGGACCAGGTCGACCATTGGGTGGCCAGGTACGTCAAGGGCGCGGAATCCGCCGCAGTGCCGGCCAGTTTCGAACCGGTCCCATGCTATCGCGACGGAAAGGGCAGGGTCCATGATCCTAAGTATTTGGAAGCTAAGAAATTAGGCGAGAAGCTGATCGCGGAAGGCAGGGTGGGCGCGTTCGTTGTGGCAGGTGGCCAGGGTACCAGGCTGGGTTTCGACGGACCCAAGGGCAGCTTCCCTGCCACACCCGTCAAGAACAAGCCCCTGTTTCAGGTCTTTGCAGAGACCATCCTGGCTTGCTCCAGGAGATACGGCGCGGTCCTGCCGTGGTACATCATGACCAGCCCCCTGAACCACGCCCAGACCGTGGAGACCTTCCGTGCCCAGGACTACTATGGCCTGGATCCAGCACAGGTCTTCCTGTTTCAACAGGGTACACTGCCCAACTTCGACTTCAGCGGCCGGATCCTGCTTGCGGACAAGGACAGGATCGCCTGCTCACCGGACGGCCATGGGGGCAGTCTCAGGGCCCTGCATGCCAGCGGTGCCCTGGCGGACATGGCCAAGAGGGGCGTCGACTACGTGACCTACTGGCAGGTGGACAACCCCATGATCAATATCTTCGACCCCCTGTTTATAGGGCTTCATGCCATGGACCGGTCGGAGATGTCGTCCAAGGCACTACAGAAAACAGGCCCTATGGAGAAACTGGGCAATTTCTGCCTCGTGGACGGTAAGGTCACTGTGATCGAGTACAGCGACCTGCCCGGCGAGCTTGCGAACAGACGCAACCCTGACGGTTCTCTGGTCTTCGAGATGGGGAGCATCGGCATCCACGTGATCAGCCGCGAGTTTGTGGAACGGCTGAACGCCCATGGCTTTGCCCTGCCCCTGCACAAGGCGGTCAAGCGGATCCCCTGCGTGGACGCCTCGGGCCAGCCCTGTTCGCCCGCAGAGCCCAACGGAGTCAAGCTGGAGAGCTTCGTGTTTGACGCCATACCCCTGGCAGCCCGGGCCGTGGTCCTTGAGACCCGGAGGGAGGAGGAGTTCGCACCCATCAAGAATGCCACGGGCGTGGACAGCGCACAGTCCTCCAGGGAGATGATGATCGAGCGGGCCACGCGTTGGCTGGAGGCCTCGGGCATCCGGGTCCCCCGTACCCCGCAGGGCAGGCCCGACTGCACGATTGAGATCGCCCCCCGGTTCGCCCTCTGTGCCGAGGACGTGCAGGCGAACCTCCACAGGGTCCCCGCCCTGAACCCCAAGGGGCAGTACTACCTGGATTGAGCCGCCCGGTCGCCCGGGGACACACCGGACCGACCGAGCACATCCGGTCCGCACCACAGCCCAGGACCGATGTCCCGCGCACTACCCGGCCGAATCCTGTGCGTTGCCGTTCGAGGACCTGCCCGACTGGGGGTCGCGGCTGCGGCGCCAAGGCCTCCGGCGATCAGTCGGATCGGGCCCCGGGCCCTGTGCCAAGGTCTCGAACCGGCCGAAGATCATCTTGCCCGCTGAGGTCTGCAGGGAGCTGGTCACGCTGATCTGGACCTCCCTGCCGATCTTGCTCCGCCCCCCCTCCACGACCACCATGGTCCCGTCTTCGAGGTACCCCACCCCCTGGTCCTCTCCCTCGCCGGGCTTGATGATCTTGATCTGCATGGCCTCGCCGGGCAGGGCCACCACCTTGAGCGAGTTGGCCAGGTCGTTGATGTTGATCACGTCCACACCCCGGACCTGGGCCACCTTGCTCAGGTTGTAGTCCGTGGTGGCCACCTTGCCGTCCTTGACCTTGGCGAAGGCCAGCAGCTTCTGATCCACGCCCACGAGCCGTTCGACCTCGGGAAGGACCGTATCATCGATCTCGATGTCGATCCCCGAGTGGTTCTGCATCTTGTTGAGGATGTCCAGACCCCTGCGCCCGCGATTGCGCTTGAGCTTGTCCGCGGAATCCGCGATGAGCTGGAGTTCATGGAGCACGAACCGGGGCACCAGGATCGGGGCGTCGAAGAGCCTGCTCTGGCACAGGTCCGCGATGCGGCCGTCCACAATCGCGGAGGTGTCCAGGACGATCGGCCTGGACCCCTTGATCTGCTTGGCGAACTCGACATAGGGGATGACGAACCGCACGTCGTCCTTGGTCCGCATGACGATGGTGATCACCAGGTAGCACACGCAGATGCCGATCACGGACTTGGCGGCCACCCTGGCCTCCTCGCTGAGTCCGAGCCTGTAGAAGGTGTTGATCATGTCCACCACCAGGGCCAGGCCGAGGCTCACGAACAGACCCACCATCAGGCCGAAGAAGACCCCGGCCATCACGCTCAGCTTGTCCTTGGGCAGGAACACGTCGATCGCCACAACGGCCAGGACCATGGCCACGCCAAAGGCCAGCAGCCACGCGAAGTGGATGGGCTGGTCTGCGATGTCGTCGTAGTTGAGCCACACTGCAGCGAGCACAAGGGCCAGCAGCATGAACCGGAGAAACCACGTAACCACGCGCATGGCAAAGACCTCCAAATCGGGCTCCACACAGGCCGGCGTGCACCAGACCCAAGGGATTATAGCCCCTGCATTCAACCAGGGCAATCACGCAGCACAAGCCAATCCACCGGCTGTCCACAAAACCGGTTTATACCGTGCACAGGGTGTGGGGAACTTATTTTTTTTGCGCGGTTTCGCCAGCCAGGCAGGGGTCTTGGTCCAGTGGAAAACGAACGCATCAAAACGACATTGATCTAATCCCAACCCTCACCATAATGGCAACCGCAGTACTGATTTGCCTATACTCTTGGGACCTGACTCAAGGGACCGGGCGTTGGCCAGGCATCACCTGCATGGATGTTGGCTGATGGAACTGGAGAGCCTTGATGCACAAGATCGTCACGGATGAGCACTCGGCGGTGGGGGATGCCCAAGTTGTTTCCATAGGACAGACGCTTGCCCAGCGGATCGGTGCGGAGAAGTACCGAGTCTGGTTTGGAGAGGACCCGAGCATGGTCCTGGACCAGGGCAGCCTGACCATATCGGTCCCCAACACCTTTACAGCCAACTGGATTCAGAAGCACTACCTGGACCGGGTCTTCGCGGTCGCCGAGTCGGTCCTGGGCTACCGCCCCAAGGTCAACCTTGCGATCACGCCGCCGAAGAAGGCGGCCACCGCGCACAAGGCCCCAGCCGGCCCCTGGCCCAAGGAGTCCTGCAGGCCCGCCCCGGGCGGCCTGGGGACTCAACCTCAGAGGGAGCCCAGGCTCACACTGGACACCTTCATCGTGGGCCCCTCCAACGAACTGGCATTCAACGCGGCCAGGGCCGTGGTGCAGGAGGGATCGAGCCCCTTCAACCCCTTGTTCATCCACGGCGGCTACGGGGTGGGAAAGACCCACCTCCTGCAGGGCATCTGTCACGAGATCGCGAGGGTCAGACCGCCGTCCTGCTGGCTGTACCTGTCCGCCGAGGAGTTCGCCAATCAGTTTGTGACGGCCCTCAAGGCCAGGAGGCTGGAGGACTTCAGACGGCGGATCCGAAAGCTGGACCTCCTGGCCATAGACGACATCCACTTCCTCGCCAACAAGCCCTCAACCCAAGAGGAGTTCTTCCACACCTTCAACACGATCAGCCTGGCCGGCAAGCAGGTCGTGCTGGCCTCGGATGCGCCGCCCAAGATGATCAAGGCCTTGTCCGAGAAGCTGATCAACCGCTTCGTGTCAGGCATGGTCGTGCGGATCGACCCGCCGGACCTGGCCACGCGGTGCCAGATCGGAAGCCAGTACGTGCTGAAGGTGTCCGGCGGCCTTAGGGCCGCACACGGCGGGCTGCGAAGGCCTCCACAACCCGTGCCGGAGGCCGTGATCCGGTACGTGGCGGAGAACATCCAGGCCAATGTCCGGGAGCTGGAAGGGGCCCTGCTGAAGCTCATGGCCTTTGCCTCGCTTCACCACGGTCAGATCACCCTGGACACGGCCAAGCAGGCCCTGGCCGAACAGATGGACCGCCACGACGCGATCGTGCCGGTCTCGCAGATCGAGTCCGCCGTGGCGGCCTACTTCGGAGTCAGCCCTGCAGCCCTACACTCGTCCAGGCGGGACAAGACCCTTTCCTTGACGCGCCACTTCTGCATGTACCTGGCCAGGAGGATCACCAGGCTCTCCAGCGTCGAACTGGGCAGGCACATGGGCAATCGAAATCACGCCACCGTGCTCGTGGCCTGCAAGAAGATCGAGGACCTCGTGCAGCGGGATGCGGAGATCCACTGGGAGGGCCCCACAGGCAACAGGGTCGCCAAGGCCAAGGCCGTGCTCGCGGACCTGCAGGCCTGTATCACCCGCCGGGGGCCGGTGGCGTCTGCCTAGGACCGGGTCCGGCCTCCTGGCCCTGCGGGGATGGGCCGCCCGACGCGAGGGTTGTGTCCACGGCCCGCTTGAGGGTGGGCCACGGCGGAGCCTTGTCCACGACCTGGTCCAGCATGTCCCTGGCCGCAAGGGGCTCCCCGAGCCGGTAGTGCGCGTAGGCCAGGGTCAATCGCAGTGGATCCAAGGCGTTCTCCCGCAGGTAGCCCTTGGCCTGGTCCATCCGAGATCGGAGCACGTCCTCGCCGCCGACCATTGCGGGCAGGTCGATCCGGATCCCGGCATAGTCCGGACAGATCTCCAGAAGCCTGGCCAGGAACAACGCGCTCCCGACATACTCGCCGGCAGCGAACAAGGAGTGGCACTTGCCCGCCAGGGCCAGGGGATCACCCGGCTTGTACACCAGGGCCAGGGAGTAGGCGTCCACCGCCAGGTTCGGACGGCCGCCCCGGATGGAGACGGCGGCCTGGCCCATACACTGCTCATACCGGGCCTGCCACAGGTCCTGCACAGATCCCACCCAACCGGCTTGCCTGGCCTGCTCCAGAGGGCCTCGCCCTGCCAGGGACGCGCTGCACGGGTCGGTTCCCAGCCTCTCCACGAGGCCGGGATCGGGCCATGGCCGTTCCGCAGGCCGGTTCACATCGGCCGGATCTGCCTGAACCAGAGGCCGGGATGAGTCCTGTGCACGCAGGGCAGACCCCACATCGCCCCAGAGACCCGGAGGCAGGCCGGGGTGCATGCCCTTGTCGCCATCCTGGGGCGTGTCCAGACCGAGGTACATTGTGGGCATGCCTGCGCCTGCCGAAGGTCCTGCCAGGGCTGCGGACGAATCGCCCTGGGCCCCTTGCCCGGACCCAATCGCGGTCATCCAGCCCGTGCGCGGCACAATGGGGTCGGATGTACCTGGGGCGATGAACGTGGTCGTGGCTGTGGGCGAATAGAAGGGCGAGAGGTTCAGCCACCCGGTCCCCACACCCAGGGCCCCCTCGGAGCGGCGCAGGAACGGGTCCAGCCTGGCCGATCCCACCGGGGCCCTCAGCTCCATGGGCGCACTGTAGGGCACGAACCCGCGGAACTGCATGCCCCCAGACACATTGCCGGTCACGAGGAGATTGGAGCCGAGCTCGATGGGGTTGGGCAGGGCCACGAGGTCCTGGCCGTAGCTGCTCGGCGGGGTGGTGGACAGGCCGATCGGGGCCCTCCCGTAGGGCTCCGCGCCAGGGCACAAGGACCCGCAGGCGCAGAGGAGGAGTGCAGCGCCCGCACCCGCCAGTGTGGCGAGCCCCCCCCAATCCAAGCCCTTTCGATCCCCGGCCATATGGTCATGCCCTCCCAGGCCCGGCCCTCACGGCTGGGTGTACTTGGGCGTCCCGGCCCACCCCAGCCTGGTGGCCAGGGTATCCCACGCGTTGCGCAGGGGGTTGTTGACCACCAGGAACTCGCGGGGGGCCTTGGTGATCCGCACCGCGCAGCCCGGGTCCAGCCCGAAATGGACCTGGCCGTCTACGGCCACGGTCGTGCCCTTGTTGAGGCGAACGCCCCGGATCTCCACGGTGCTGGCCGCGCTGATCACAATGGGCCGGAAGCTCAGCGAGTGCGGGCAGATCGGCGTGACCACCATGGCCTTCATGGACGCGGGCAGGATGGGCCCGCCTGCAGAGACGTTGTAGGCCGTGGAGCCCGTGGGTGTGGACACGATCAGGCCGTCGCCTATACAGCGAGCGACCCGGTCCCCGTCCACGGCGATCTCCAACTCGATCACGCGGAAGGGCGGACCCGCGGTGACGAACACGTCATTGACCGCTGAGGCGAGCACAGGGCCGGCCTTGGGGGCGATCAGACCGGGGCCGGCCCCCTTCTTGGAGGCAGGCAAGACCCTGCACGCCAGCATCATCCGCCTCTCAATGGGGACCTTCCCGGACACGATCCGGTCGAACTGCTGCTCCAGCTCGGGCACGCTGAACTCGGCCAGATAGCCGAGTTTTCCGAGATTGACCCCGATGACCGGGATCCGCAACGGGCTCAAGACCCTGGCCGCGGAGATCAGGGTCCCGTCCCCGCCGAATACGACTGCGTAGTCGCACCGCCGGAGGGTGTCCGCATCGCGATCCACACCTGTCCCGCAGGCCAGGATCTGGGCCTTGCCCCCGGCAAATCGTCGAAACTCCGCTATGGCCTGGGGTACGGAAGGCCTGTGCGGATCGCCGAAGATCGCGAGCTTGGGTATGCGAGTGGGCATCCTGGTCCGCCCTGACTAGACTCCCAGTGGCACGGCCAGGACCTGCCTGACCGTCCTGACTATGTCATCGGCGGTCAGTCTGGCCTGGATGAGCTGGTTCCTGCGGGTGTCGTGTCGGGCCAGGCCCTGCAGCGAACCCAGCGTGCGGATCGCGTCCGGCCGGATGTTACCGGCCCTGGACCCGGCCGCGCACTCCAGGACAGCGGATCCGAACCCGCAGGCCACGTGGTGGTCCTCTATCGTGACGAGCCTCTTGCCTTCCTGCAGCAGATCCACGAGCAGTCCATCCACGGGCGCGGCAAACCGCGCGTTGATGACCCCGACCTCAATGCCCATGGCGCCCAAGGCCCGTTCCGCCTTGAGGGCCTCGGACAGCAGGGACCCATAGGCGACGAGCACGACCTCCGCGCCCTTGGCGTCCTTGACGACCACGGATCGGCCCAGCTTGAAGGGCGATGCGCAGGCCTGGGTCCCGGGCCCCAGGTCAGGAACCGCCTCCTTGGGATACCGGATGACCACGGGGTGATCGTGGCCCAGGGCAAACTCCAGGGCCAACCTCATCTCCACGTCATCGGCGGGCGAGCACAGCACCAGGTTGGCCATCATACGGAGGAACCCGATGTCCATCACGCCGTGGTGGGTCGGCCCATCCGGCCCCACGAACCCGGCCCGATCCACGCAGAAGATGACCGGCAGGTCCTGCAGGGCCACCTCCTGGAAGATCTGGTCGAAGCACCGCTGGAGGAAGGTGGAGTAGATGCAGACCAGGGGCCGCAGCCCCCCCCTGGCCAGCCCGGCCGCCACATCCACGGCCGCGCTCTCGGCGATCCCCACGTCGTAGAACCGACCCGGAAACCGGGTGCGGAACTCCATCAAACCGGTCCCATCGCACATGGCCGAGGTGATGGCCACGACCCGCTCGTCCTTGGCCGCCAGGTCCGCGGCACACCGGCCGAAGACATCGGTGAAGCTGGGCCGCTCCCCCGCAGCGGGCTCTTCCACCCCCTGCCCGTCGCCGTGGATCACGAAGGGCCCCGTGGAGTGGAACTTGCTGGGCACCTGGTGGGCCGGATCGAAGCCCTGGCCCTTCTTGGTGCAGGCATGGAGGAGCACGGGGCGGTCCATCTGCGCCAGGGCGCCGAACAGCCGGACCAGCAACTCGAGATCGTGACCGTCCACAGGACCAAAGTAGGGGATGTTCATGCTCTCGAAGATCTGGCTGCCGGGAAGGACCATCCGGATGTGCTTCTTGAGACGCTCCATGGCCTCTTCCATGCTCCGGCCGATCTTGGGCACATGCCCCAGGAACAGGCCGGTGGTCCGTCGAATGTCCTCGTAGGTGTGACTCAACCGCAGTCGGGACAGGACTGTGGCCAAGGCCCCCACCGTGGCGTCAATGGCCATGGAGTTGTCGTTCAGCACGATCAGCATCTGCCTGCGGATCAGCCCCAGGTTGTTCAGACCCTCGAAGGAACCGCCGTTCACGATGCTCGCGTCACCCACAAAGGCCACGACCTTCGGCTCCGGCACGTCGGACGGACCGGGTCCGCGAGAGGCCTTCTTGATCTGTTCGGCCAGGGCCACGCCGATCGCGCAGGGGACCGCCGTGCCCGCGTGGCCCACCAGGAACGGGTCGTACGCACTCTCGGTGGGATTGGGGAAACCGCTGACTCCGTGTGCTTGACGCAAGGCCTTGAACGCGTCTTTTCGACCGGTGATGATCTTGTGGGTGTAGCACTGGTGGCCGACGTCCCAGAGGAGCGTATCGACCTTGAAGTCAAAGACGTGGTGCAGGGCCAGGGTCAGCTCCACCGCACCCAGGTTGCTCGCCAGGTGTCCCCCATTGTGGCTGACCGACCAGAGGATGAGCTCCCGGATCTCGCCGGCCAGCACCTTGAGCTGATCCACAGAGAGCCGCTTGAGGTCGTCCGGTCCGTGTATGCCCTCGAGCAGCCCGCCCACAACAGGTACGTCATGTCCAGTCATGGACGCATTCTACCAGAGTCGTCTCGGTTTGCCCAGGACCCCGCGGTGCGCATGCGCGGGCAGGCCATGCGGCCCCGGTCCGCACCTGCACTGCGGCCGGGGGATCGGAGGCAACAGGTCCGGTCCCGGCCACGCCGGGGACGGCCTACTTGTCGCTGCCGATCTTGGGCATCCTGAACCCGCTGCCCTCGGTCTGCAGGTCGGGCATCCTGTAGGGCAGGCTCTTGCAGATCTCCTTGACGACCTTCTCCACCTCCCTGGCCTCCTGGACGGTCAGGGTCCGCTGCGCCCTGCGCTCCTGCTCCCTCTTCTTCTGTTCCTCGCTGGTGGTGTAGGGTCCCTGGGCGTTGTTGAAGATCCCGGAGCTGAAGCCGCTGCTGAACTCGTCGTCGGACATGGAAAGCCAGCTCGCGCGGCGTCTGCCCACGGCCCCGCTTCCGACCCACAGGGTGCTTCCCTGGTCAACCTCGATGATCTTGGCCGTGATGCTGGTCTCCATGCCGAAGTTGGGCACGTGCACGGCCAGGACCACGGGCAGGGCCAGGACACGGCCTGCCTCAATGGCATAGGCCTCCTTCTTCAGGTCCTCCAGGGATTGGCCGCTCTCCGCAAGCATCCGCTGGATCTGCGGTCGCTCAATGGGACCATACCCCTTCTTGAGCAGTTGCTTGGAGAAGAACTCCGCGATCTGGTTCTTGATGCTCTCGCTCTCAATGACCCCGGACACGTCGACCAAGGCCACCACATCCACCTTGGAGAAGTCGTAGCCGGCCCGAACGTAGCTCTCTCCTCCTGAACCGCCTGAACTGCAGCCACACACCAAGAGCAGGGTCGCAAGCAGCACGGCAGAACATGACGTCCTCATGGGAATAGCCTCCACAACCAAGTTAGGTTGGTTTACTCCGAATTCCCCAAAACACCTATTCTACCACATTGACAGATACTTTCAATATCCATAGGCATATGTAAGCCCACTATATTGACTCATTCCAGGTATCGTCTCTATAGGTCAACGGATTCATGATGGACGCCCTTGCCATACCTAATTTCCAGGGGTCAGAGCATGGCCACGCGACACACACAAGGTCTATGGTCCTATAAGCCGGATCGGCTCGAGTCCCAGGGATCTGCAGCCAGCGGTCCCAAACGCATGGGATTCGATCTGGTTGCAGCAGGCCGCCCACTGGTGTAGAATGAGGCCTCATACGCCACGGGGTGTAGCTCAGCTTGGCTAGAGCGCCTGCTTTGGGAGCAGGAGGTCGCTGGTTCAAGTCCAGTCACCCCGAGTCTTTTTAGTCCTTGCTTTTCAATGTCTTACACACGGACGTGCCAGGCATTGGACCCAGCCGTTCACGACCTGCTCCATGTCCTGTGGCCGGATCCCAGTGAACGGACTGTACGGACTGTAACGGGAGGCTCCTGTGAACAGACACGGTCGGCATAGGTTGGCAGCGGTCTCCGCGGTCGTCGCGGCGACAATCCTCCTCTCGGGCTGCGGCCTGTCTCGCAACCCCGTTCCTCTGGACCGCATCTCGGACGGACAACTGCCCGGGTTTTCGGACGTACGCCGATGGGGCTCCCAGTACAGACCAGACGTCAAGATGGGCGCGGACCCCTGGTCCGATTGCAGCGTCCTCGCGCTGTCCGGCGGAGGCGCAAGCGGCGCGTTTGGCGCGGGCTTCCTGAACGGCTGGACGGCCTCGGGGACCCGGCCCACATTCAGGGTGGTCACGGGCATCAGCACAGGGT
>JAGOQT010000297.1 GCA_018007255.1 Phycisphaerae bacterium
ATATCATTGAGGACGTCCTCGTCGCCGTGGTCTGCGGTGGCCATGTGCTGCTCGAGGGTGTCCCGGGCCTGGGCAAGACCGCCCTGGTCCACACCCTTTCAAAGGCCCTGGATCTCAAGTTCAAGCGGATCCAGTTCACGCCGGATCTGCTGCCTGCGGACGTGGTCGGCTCTAACATCCTGGTCCAAAAGGAGAACGAGAAGGTCTTCCAGTTCGATCCCGGCCCTGTCTTCTGCAACATCCTGCTGGCAGACGAGATCAACAGGGCCACGCCCAAGACTCAATCCGCACTCCTGGAGACGATGCAGGAGAAGTCCGTGACCGTGGCAGGGACCACCCACAACCTGGATAGGCCCTTCTTCGTGCTGGCCACCCAGAATCCGATCGAGCAGGACGGGACCTATCCCCTGCCCGAGGCCCAACTGGACCGGTTCTTCTTCAAGCTGCACGTCCGGATGCCGGGGCATCAAGAGTTCTGTGAGATCCTCAAGCGGACCGGCGGCACGAGCGAGCCCCAGATCAGCAGGGTGGCCACGGGCGAGGACATCACCCGCATGGAGCGGATCGTCAGACGGATCCCGATCCACGAGGCCCTCCAGGACTACCTGGTCCAGGTCGTGCGTATGACCCATCCCTCAATGGCCCAGGCGCCCGAGGCCGTGAAGAAGTACATCCGCCACGGGGCCTCGCCCAGGGCCGCCCAGACGATCCTGGGCGCAGCCCGGGTCCGGGCCATCATGGCAGGCCGGTACCACGTGGCCGCGGACGACATCCGATCCGTGGCTGTCCAGGCCATGCGACACAGGCTGATCCTCAGCTTCGAAGGCGAGGCCGAAGGAAAGACCACGGATGAACTGATCCAGAAGGTCCTGGCCAGCGCCAAGGTGGCGAAGACATAGGTCATCTTTCATTTACGATTTTCCATCTGCGATTTGAAGGAAGGATGCAGACTTGTGCTCCTGACCGATCCGGCGTTCATCAGGCAACTGGAATCGCTGACCCTGCTGTCCCGCAAGGTGCTTGGCGGGACCCTGCAGGCGGACCGAAAGAGCCTGCGCAAGGGATCGGGGACCACGTTCGCGGACTATAGCGAGTACTGCCCCGGTGACGACTACAGGGCCATCGACTGGCGTGTCTGCGCCCGCCTGGACAGCCTGATGATCAAGCTCTTTGAGCTGGAGGAAGACGTCACCCTGTACTTCCTGCTGGACGCCAGCCGATCCATGGAGACCAAGTTCCTCTATGCCCAGCAGCTTGTGGCCGCACTCGCCTATGTCGCGATCCACGGCATGGACAAGGTGGTGATCTACAGCATGGCCGATGACCTGGTCTGCATCGCAGGGCCGACGCAGGGACGGGGCAAGATCCTGGCCATGCTCAGGATGCTGGAGACGGCCGCTCCGTTCGGCAGCGCCACGGACTTCACAGGCGCCAGCCGCCGGCTCTGCAGGTGGCAGAGGCGAAGGGGCATGGTCATCGTCGTCTCCGACTTCTTCTTTGCTGGCGGCTTCGAAGAGGGCCTGCAGTTCCTGCAATGGAACCATCACGACCTCTTCTGCATCCAGGTCCAGGACCAGAAGGACCGCCAATGTCCTCTCAGGGGTGACGTCGAGCTGGCCTGTGTCGAGAGCGGGGCCTCCCGGAAGCTGACGATCACGGGCCGGCAGGCCAGGGCCTACGAGCAGGCAGTCCTGGACTGGAACGACCGGCTGGCCCGGTTCTGCAAGGCCCGCGGCATCGGTCTGGTATCCACGACCACGGAGGTCCCCTTTGACGACCTCATCCGCAGTGTCCTGCGGCGCGGAGGGCTGGTCTCGTGAGCTTCCTCCATCCCGGGTATCTCCTGGCCCTGGTGGGCCTGATCCCACTGGCGGCTCTCTATTGGCTCAAGGTCAGGCCCAAACGACACACGGTGACGGCCCTCTTCCTGTGGCAGGCCGTCCTTGCGGAGAAGAGGCAGTCGGCCCTCTTTCACCGGCTTCGGGACCTCTGGAGCCTGGTGATGATGGTCCTGGCCTTCGTGTGGGTGGTGCTGTCCATGGCCGGCCCTGAGCTGGGCCCCGACGCACGCAGGGACGTGCTGCTGATCCTGGACACCAGCGCGTCCATGCAGGCCCTCGAGGCGGACGGCTCGCGCCTGGATACGGCCAAGGAGGTGGCCGTCGGGATCATCAGGGGGCTCAACGGCCGCCAGCAGGCGGCCGTGGCCAGTGTCTCCACGGACGTACAATACACCTGTCACTTCACGTCCAGCCCCAAGGCCTTGACCGAGGCGATCCGGGCCATCGAACCATCGGACTGCCCGCTGCGGCCGGGGGCCCTGTCCGCGCTGGCTGCGGGGGGCGCACGCCTGGATCGCTGCCGCATCGTCCTGATCAGCGACGGCTGCTCCTTCACGCCTGACGCGAACGACGGGATCGAGCTGCTCAAGGTGGGATCTGATCGCGACAACCTGGGCTTTGTGGCCTGCGACCTCCGGCAGATCGAGGGATCTCCCGTGCGCGTGGGGCTGTTCTTCCAGCTGGCCTCGTGCTTTGACAAGGAGGTCAGGACGGACGTCCTGGTTACGGCCGGCCCCGACGGCCGGCTCATCAAGGTCATCCCAGTCACGGTCAAGCCGGGTGTGAACAAGCCCGAGGTCCACACCATCACGGGGGGCGGTCCGGGACCCTGGACGGTCGTGCTGGACATGCAGGATGCCCTGGCCAGGGACAACACCGTGTACCTGGCCCTCCAGCCGAGACGACCTGTGAAGGTCAAGGTGGAGCCACAGGACGATTTCTTCATGGTCAACAGCGTCATGGCCTTTGCCAGGACCAGCGGAGATCTGCAGGTCTCGACGGATCAGCCGGATGTGGTCCTCGCCCACGGAGTGATCCCTGAGGCCCGGAGATCGATCCTCTTCGGCATTCCCGAGGGCGCGAGCTGGTGCGGCAGGGCAGGCAAGGAGACCCACGAGGTCGTTGCCCGCATCAGGCTCGCCGATCACCCGGTCCTGAGGGATTGTTCGATGGAGGGCACGCCGTTTGTCGGCGCACGCCAGGTCTCGCTGCCGCCGGACAGCCTGGTCCTGGTAGAGACCGTCGAACAGGTCCCCCTGATCTACAAGGTCACGGATGGGCAGCGGACCGCCGTGGTCATCAACATGGACGTCGCGGCATCCGAGTTCCACTACAGTGCGTGGTTCCCCGTCCTGGTGTACCGATGCAGCCGCTTCCTGATGGGCGAGGAGGATCGTCTGGAGTCCGTCTATGCCACGGGCGAATCCGTCCTGGTCCCCGGGGACGACGACGGGCGTGGACCCCTGACCGCGGGCGGCCAGGAGAGTCCCCCTCCCGCCCCTCTGATCGGGTCCGTGTACGGTCCGATCCTCCGTGCAGGGGTGCACAAGCTGCAAGGCCGGACGCAGGAGTGGCTGCTCGGCGCAAGCCTGCTTGCCCCCTCGGAGACCTTGCTTAAGAACAGGGGAGTTCAGGACACCCATCAACCGATCAGCCGCGGCCGGTCCCTGTCGATGCCCCTTGCGATGGCGGCCCTGGTGCTCCTGGTCGCCGAGTGCATGCTCTATCACCGCAGGAAGGTAGGCTGAAGAGATGGACCTTGTCAGCCTTGCACCCCTGTGGTGGCTAGTCAGTCTCGTCCCCCTGCTTGTGGTCCTGAGGTACAGCCTCAGCGACAGGCCGGCGTTCTGCCGCAGGGTGTCGTCCGGCCTGCGGGTTGCAGCCGTAGCCCTCCTGGTGCTGGCCCTGTGCCAGCCTTTTGTGGTGCTGCGATCCAGCGATCTCCACGTCGTCTTCATACTGGACGTGTCTGACTCTGTAGACCTCCATGCCGCAAGGGCGGAGATCGAGACTTTTGACCGCTGCATCGGCCAACTGGGGCCCAGGGACTCCTGGTCCCTGCTGCTGGCCGCAGACGGCGTCAGGCCCCAGGCAACGACCCAGGAGGCCGCAGCCCAATTGGACCAGTGGCTTGCGGCCGTGCCTGACCACGGCTTTCGCAGTGCCAGCAGGCTGGCCCAGGCCCTGCTGTCCGCCAGGCTGTGTTTCCCTGCAGGCAAGGCCGGACGCGTAGTCCTGGCCACGGACGGCCGCCCAACGCATGAGGCCGTGGACCAGGCCCTGTCCTGCCTCAAGAAGGAACAGATCGACATAAGACTGCACAGGCTGGAAGGACTCAAGGCTCCCGAGGCCTGCGTAGATTCGCTCACCCCGAGTGCAACCCGGGTCTTTCAAGGCGAGACCGTGCGCATGACCGCCAAGGTCGCTGCCAACCAGCGGATGCAGGTCCACCTTAGAATCTCGAGCAAGGGGGTCGTGTTTGGCAGCAAGCGCCTGGACCTGGATCCCGACCACAGCCAGACCGTGGATCTGGACGTACCCATGGATACGCCGGGATCGAGCCACTGGACCGCGGAACTGGTCGCGCGGCAGGACCACTTCCCCATGAACAACCAGGCCCGCTGTACGGTGGCGGTCAGCGGCAAGCCGCACCTTCTGGTCCTGCATGAGACGCCCCGCAGGATGGACTTCTTTGTCAAGGCCATGGCGGAACAGGGGGTGGAGATCGAGGTCAGGGGCAGGCAGGGAATGCCCGATGACCTGGCCTCCCTGCTCGCCTTCGATGCGGTCATCCTCGCGGATGTCCCGGCTACGGACATGACAGCCCAGCAGATGGAACGGCTCAAGCGATACGTCGCGGACTTCGGCGGAGGCCTGGCCATGTTCGGCTCGGACAGCAGCTTCGGGCTGGGTGGTTACTATGGAACACCCGTGGATGAGATCCTGCCGCTGTCCAGCCGATATGAGAAGGAGAAGGAGAAGCCCTCCGTGGCCATGGTCCTGGTCATGGACAAGTCGGGCAGCATGAGCGGTGCACCCATCGCCTTGTCGAGGCAGGCGGCCATGGCCACCGTCGACCTGCTGGCCAGGCAGGACCAGATCGGCGTGGTCGCCTTTGACGGCCAGACCTCCATCATTAGTCCCATGCAGAGCGCCACACAAGGTGAAGCCGTCAAGAGCGACATCCAGACCCTGGCCTCCGGAGGCGGCACCTTCATGTACCCGGCCATGGAGGCGGCCTTCAGGATGCTCGGGGGCGTACAGGCCAAGATCAAGCACGTGATCGTG
>JAGOQT010000298.1 GCA_018007255.1 Phycisphaerae bacterium
GTCAGGACCTGCGCGGAGTTGCGGACGCTGATGAACTCCACAGCCGTGAACCCCAGCCCCTGCAGGGCCTGGATGAGCCGGTCGACCGGGGTCGCGAACTCACACCCGGGACTGACCATGTCCGCCACCACGGGGTAGCAGTCGATCCCGCCCAACTCCCGGATCAGCTCTCGGGCCTCGGGCAGTCCCAGATACATCTCGGGCACGAAACAGGGCTTGCCCGACTTCATGAGGTGACTGCGGAGCTCGTTCTGGACGCCAACCGCATCGGCAGGGTTGACCTTGGACCCTGCGCCGAAGAGCAGACGCAGGGACTCGCCCCGCCGCTCTGAGGGCACCAGGTCGAAGAACCGCTCCTGGAAGGCCTGGGCCACGTGACGCTCCTGGAGCACGACCACGTCCCGATCACAGCCGTGCCGGGCCGCCACCCGGTCGATCACCCGGTCTGCGTCCAGGCCTGTGGCGAGCCCGTGCCCGGCGAAGACCTGGGCCATCTTCGAGGTCATGGCCGCCATACGCCGGCTGTCGTTGCCCCGGATCGTGTCCAGGCGTTGCGAGGCCTTGGCCGACAGGGGCTCAAGACGCGTGATCCCCTTGCCGCACACATAGGTCTTGCCCGGATTGCCGGGGTCGTTCACGCGGATCCCCTGGTCCACGAGGTCCCGCTGCAGGGTGATGATCTCTGTGCCGAACAGGGGAAAGACGCCGGCCTTCTGTGCCGCGTCTGAGAACTCCGCATAGGGCCGGAAGTCGTAGTAGTTGCCCGCACCCAGGACCGTCACCCCCTGTTGGGCGGCCGTGGACACGGCTTGGCCGACCGTCTCGAATGCGGAGAAGTTGGGCGGGATGTGCACATGCGTATTGACCTTGGGCCGGACCCGGGGGCCCAGGCCCTTCTTTGCATCGGCCAGGAGCTCATCCACGTCACCGATCTGTCTGATGGGTTTCAATGCATCCGTCGTCATTCCAGAACTCAAAACCTAGAACGCAGCATACCGGATTCTGCAGGGCGTCTGTGCTGTAGGGCGCCTGCATCAGACGCCATCCTCATTCCATTCGGCGTCTCATAGAGACGCCCTACAAGGCACCCTCGACCGCCTCGGCCACAATCCGCATCACCTTGCGCGGCGGCAGGTGCAGGGCCTGCTGGAGGCTGTCCTCAGCCGCCTCTTTGACCGCCTCGCCCAGGGTCGGATGCGCGAAGATCATCTGACCCAGGTCCCCTGCCGTGGCCTTGGCCCCGATCATGGCCGTGGCGGACTCGATGATCTCCGTGGCGTGCGAGCAGATCATGTGCACACCCAGGAGCGTGCCGTCGGTGCGATGACGGATCACACGCACGAATCCCGTGTCCTGGCCTGCGGCCATGGCCTTGCCCAGGAACCCGACGGGGAACTGGCCTATGCTGATCGGGATCTGCTGCTGTCCGGCCTGGCGAGTGGTCAGGCCCACGGAGCCGATCTCCGGGAAGGTGTACACGGCACTGGGCACAGGCAGCACGAGATCCCTGCCGTGCCCCAGGGCATCCTCCACTGCCGCGACGCCCTGGGCACTGGCCGCGTGTGCCAGGAGGCACCGGCCATTGGCGTCGCCGATGCAGTACACGCCGGACACAGGGGTCTGCATCCGGTCGTTGACCCGGATGAATCCGTGGTCCGCGCTCAGGCCTATGCGATCCAGGCCGAGGTCCGCTGTATTGGGCCGCCTGCCTGTGGCCACCAGGACCTTGTCCACCTCCACGACCTGGCCGCCGCTGATCCGGGCCGTGATGCCACCGCCCTTCACTGCGAGGTCCTCCACCTTGGCCCCTGTCTGCATCCGGATGCCCCGCTGTGCAAAGACCTGGGCCAGAGCCTCCCCCAACGCAGGCTCCATCTCCGGAAGAAGGCCGGGCAGCATCTCCACAACCGTCACCTGCACGCCGTACTCGTGCATCATGCAGGCGAACTCGCATCCGATCACACCCCCGCCCACGATCAGCAGCCGGCCCGGGAGTGCCTTCCAGTGCAGGGCCTCGTCCGAGGTGCAGACCCGCTCCGGATCGGTCGGCCAGCCCGGAATCCTGGCAGGGACCGAGCCGGAGGCGATGATGATCTTGGAGCCGGTCACCTCAGCCACGGTCTGGTCCTTCTTGGTCACTGCAATCCTGCCCGGACCTTCGAATCTGGCCTGGCCCTCCAGGAGGGTGACATCTCGGGCTGTAAACAGGCCCTTGACCCCACCCCGCAGCTTGGCGAGGACCTTGTCCTTGCGTTTCTGGATCCGGGCCCAGTCGAAGCCCGCCTGGCCCCCGACCGTAACCCCCAGTTCCGCACAGCCGCGGATCTGGTGCAGCAGCTCCGCAGAGGCCAGCAAGGCCTTGGACGGGATGCACCCGTAGTTCAGGCACGTGCCGCCCAGGAGGTGTCTCTCGATCACAGCCACCCTTGCGCCCATCTGGGCCGCCTTGAGGGCCGCCACGTACCCGCCCGGCCCTGCCCCAATCACGACGATGTCATAGGATTCGGTCATATCAATTGCTCCGGCTGCTCAAGCAGATCCTTGACCCGATTGAGGAACTGGGCGGAAAGGACCCCGTCTATGACGCGGTGGTCCACACTCAGGCACAGGGCCATCTCGCGGGTGGGCAGCACGATCCCCTCCTGGACCTTGACGGCCTCGCGGATCGCGCCCACGGCCAGGATCGCGGACTCCGGCGGGTTGATGATGGCCTGGAACTCCTCGATCCCGAACATCCCCATGTTCGTGATGGTGAAGATCCCCTGGCCCACGCCCTCGAGCCTCCCGGCCCTGGCGTTCTCCGCCACCTGGCGGGTCTTTTGGGCCAGGGTCCGCAGGTCCATCTGGTCCGCATGGAGGACCACCGGGACGGTCAGACCCTCGTCCGTGCCCACGGCGATGCCGATGTGCACGGAGGGGAACTCCACGATGGCGTTGTCCTTGAACTGGCTGCGGAAGGCCGGGAACTCACGGATGGCCCTCGCGCACGCGGCGGTCACGAAGTCGTTGACCGTGCACCTGAATTGCCCCTTGGTCTTGCGGTAGGTCACGAACAGGGCCTGGGCATCTACGAGCCGCTTGGCATAGAAGTGCGGGATGTTCTGCTTGGACCAGAGCAGGTTCCTGGCGATCGCCAGTCGCATCTTGGACAGGCCCCCTGCCTGGGGCGGACCGCCGGCCTTTGCGGATGCTACGTCCGTGCTGAGGATCCTGCCGCCTGGGCCCGAGCCTGCGCCCACCGATGCCAGGTCGACACCCTTGTGTGCGGCCAGCCTCCTGGCCGCAGGCGAGGCCTTGACCCTACCCCCATCCCCTGTTCTCTCTCCGGCGCACGCCTGACCCCTGACTCCCGTCTCCTGTTTGCCCTCTTCTGTCTTCTGTCTTCCGGCTTCCGGCTTCTGGCTTCTGGCTTCTGGCTTCTGGCCTCCGGCCAGATACGCATCCACATCCCCATCGTCCTCTGCCAGGAACGCCACCGGTGTCTTGACCGGCACGACCTGTCCTTCCTGTACCACGATCCTGGCGATCCTGCCTGCGTCCGTGGCCTCCACCTCCATGGTGGCCTTGTCCGTCTCGATGTCGAAGATCACCTGGCCCACCGAGATCCGCTCCCCCTTCTTGACCTTCCAGGCCACGAGGGTCCCTTCCTCCATGGTCTGGCCGGCCTGGGGCATCAGGATCGGCACCACGGAACCACCCTGACTCCTGAGTCCTGAGTCCTGAGTCCTCTGTTCCGGCTTCTGGCTTCCGGCTTCTGGCTTCTGCGTTCCAGCTTCTCCAACAAGACAGAGCGGCTGATCCGGCTCTATCACAGAGCCGGGCTGGACCAGGATCTTCACCAGGGTGCCGGCAACGCCGGCCTGGAGCTCGACCTGGGCCCCAAGGCCCTCGATCCTGGCAATGGACTCGTCCGGGGATACGGGCTGGCCCTCCCCCTTGAGCCAGGCTGCCATGACCAGCGGCCCTGTCAGGGCCTTGTCCTTGGGCAATCGGATCTTGTGCGCGTCCATAAACGGACCCTCGATTCATACGCCAGATGGGCTTATGATCAACAATAGACCAATACCGGTCACGAAGCAAGCAAAAACGCGATCATTTGCATTGCGTTTTGTGTCTGTTTGTGTTCTAATATCCATGGATGCCTTGAAACACCCAAGGAGTATTCCGGATGTCGCCATTCCAACCTAAGCGGCAGGAGTCGATCTTGTCGCAGCTCTACCAGCAGGGCCATGTGGAGGTCGGGCCCCTGGCCAAGGGCCTTGGGGTCTCCGAGGCCACGGTGCGGAGGGACTTGAGGACCCTTGCGCAGGAGGGTCTGCTGGTACTGACCCACGGAGGGGCCTCGGTCAGCAGAAACCCCGACTACTCCTTCCTGTCCAAGGTCGCGCGCAACATGGAGGCCAAGAGGGTCATAGGCCAGATGGCGGCCGACCTGGTCCAGGACGGCGAGCAGATCTTCCTGGACTCAGGCACCACCTGCTTCCAGATGGCTGGGTTCCTCAGGGCCAAGCGGGGCCTGTCCGTGATCGTCAACTCGATCCGCACGGCCCAGGAGCTGCTCGCGCCGGGCCTGAGCGTGCTGCTCCTGGGCGGCCAGTACAGGCCCGAGAGGATGGACGCCGTCGGCCCCATGGCTGCGGCCTCCTTGGACCAGCTCCGGGGATACCGGGCCTTTCTGGGCAGCGACGGTCTGGGCATCGACTTCGGCCCCACGGCCACGGACATCGACAGCGCGTCCCTGTTCGGGCAGGCCCTCAAGAATGCCCGCGAGGCCATCCTGCTCGTGGACCGCACCAAGTTCGACGCCCCGGCCTTGTACAGGATCGCGGAGTGGAAGGCGATCTCGCGGGTCGTCACGGATGCCAGGCCTTCACAGGACTGGACGGCCTTCCTCGAAGGGGCAGGCATCCAGGTGACCTATCCCGAACAAATCGATCCCCTATCCGAAGAACCAGGAGCGAAAACCCATGCCTAAGTCCCAGATGATCCTGCCCCAAGAGGCCCGCAAGAAGGGCAGCATCCAGTTCAAGCCCATTCCGGTCCTCCAGTACGACAAGACCATCCAGGATGAGCTGAAACGGTATACGCACGCGGACCAGGTCCTCGTGCGTATACCGTTTCAGCTC
>JAGOQT010000299.1 GCA_018007255.1 Phycisphaerae bacterium
ATCGTCGCACTGACCCTGTCGCCCGCGCTGGCCACGCACGGCAGCGAGCTCTATGCCGTGGCCCGCGAGAACGGTCGGTGCATCGCCTTTGAGGCCAGTTGTGCGGGCGGCATCCCGATCATCTCCGCGATCCGGACCGGCCTCGTGGCCAATGACATCCAAGCGATTTACGGAATCCTCAACGGGACCTGCAACTACATCCTGTCCAACATGACGGCCGGGGGGCTGGCCTTTTCCGAGGCCCTGGCCCAGGCCCAGCAGAAGGGGTATGCCGAGGCCGATCCGACCCTGGATGTCTGCGGAGGCGACTCCGCCCACAAGCTGGTGATCCTGGCCTCCATCGCCTTCGGATACGAGATGACCCTGGACGACATTGCCGTGGAGGGGATCGACGGGATCGCACACGACGATATCCAGTACGGGGCCGAGATGGGATACGCCCTGAAACTGCTGGCCATCGGCCAGAAGGACCGGGACGGCCGGGCCTGGCTCCGCGTTCATCCGTCCTTCATCAACGAGGACTGTGCCCTGGCCAGGGTCACCGGGCCCTTCAACGCGATCAGCGTCTTCGGGCACGCCGTGGGCCAGGTCATGTTCTACGGCCGCGGCGCCGGGATGATGCCCACGGCCAGCGCCGTGGTCGCCGACATCCTGGACGTAGCCCTGGGCAACTCCGCCAGGACGTTCAACCATGTGCTCATGCGCCCGCGGCGCGAGGTGGCCGACCGCATCCAGCGAATCCAGGACCTGATCAGTCGGTTCTATATCCGGGTCATGGCCCAGGACCGGCCCGGCGTGTTCGCGACGCTGAGCAAGATCCTGGGGGACCACCAGATCAGCATCTCCGGGGCCCTGCAGCACGAGGGCAGCGGACCAGACCACACCGTGCCCGTCGTGATCGTCACCCACGCCACGGGCGAGCGGAACATGGCCGGCGCCCTGGAGGAGCTGTCCACGCTCGACGTGGTCAGCGGCAGGCCCGTGTGCATCCGCATCGTGGACATCCCCGAGGACAAGGAAGGGTAGCAGATGGCCAAGTACGCAATCATCGTCCCGGACGGCGCAGCGGATGAGCCGATCGAGCAGTTCGAGGGCAAGACCGCGTTCGAGGCGGCCGCGATCCCGAACATGGATCGAATCGCCAGGGAGGGACGCCAGGGCTTGGTGCGGACCGTGCCGGAGGGAATCGAGCCGGGCAGCGATGTGGCCCAGATGAGCCTCCTGGGCTATGATCCACAGAGGTTCTACTCCGGTCGGGCCCCGATCGAGGCCGCAGCCCGGAACATCCACCTCGGTCCCCAGGACTGGGCCTTCCGGTGCAACCTGGTCACAATCGCGGACGGCCGCATGGCCGACCACAGCGGCGGCCACATCTCGACAGAGGAGGCGGTCAAGCTGGTCCGCGAGCTGGCCGCTGCGGTCGGCCGAGAGGGCCTGGAGTTCCACACGGGGGTCAGCTATCGACACCTACTCGTGTGCAGGGGCATCGAGTTCGATGTCCAGACCTACCCCCCGCACGACCACATCGGCAGGCCCGTGGAGAAGATCCTGCCAAGGGGCAAGGGCGCGGATCTGCTCCGGGACCTGATGGCCCGTTCGGCCACCCTCTTTGAGAGCCATGACGTGAACAAGGTCCGCTGTGACCTGGGCGAGAACCCGGTCAGCTCCATCTGGCTGTGGGGGCAGGGCAGGCAGGCCATGCTCGACGACTTCCGCAAGCGATTCGGCCTCAAGGGGGCGGCCATCACGGCCGTAGACCTTGTCCGCGGGCTGGCCAAGCTGGTCGGCTTCGACGTGATCGAGGTGCCCGGGGCCACCGGATTCTTCGACACGAACTACCAGGGCAAGGCGGAGGCCGCGATCCGAGCCCTCAAGGACCACGACCTGGTGTTCGTCCACATCGAGGCCCCGGATGAGGCCTCCCACCAGGGCAATCCCGAGATGAAGAAGAAGGCCCTGGAGCGGATCGATCAGTTCATCGTCGGGCCCGTGCTGGAGGCCTTGAAGGGGTACTCGAAGTGGCGGATCCTGGTCCTGCCCGACCACCCCACGCCGGTGCGGACCTGCGGCCATTCGGCCGAACCTGTGCCCTTCGCCATGGCTGGAGCAGGGATCACGGGGATCGTCGCGGAGCCCTTCAGCGAGGCCAAGGCGGCCCAGTCGGGCCTGCGGATCGAGAACGGTCACGAGCTGATGGAGTACTTCCTCAAGAGCTGACGGACGCCCCGCGGACCGGCTCAGGCCTTCAAGACGACCCGCCTGGTGCCCCGGGCGATGGCCCCCAGGCGAAAGACCTTCTCTCCGTGGCGGGCCAGCTTGGCCGCGATCGAGTCCGCAAAGTCGGGGGCGACGATCATCACGAACCCGATCCCCATGTTGAACACGCGGACCATCTCCTCTTCATCCACCGGGCCCCGAGCCTGGAGGAACGAGAAGATCGGAGGGATCGGCCAACTGCCCACGCGGAGGACCGCGTCGCAGTCCTTGGGCAGGGCGCGGGGGATGTTCCCCACCAGCCCGCCTCCGGTGATGTGGGCCATGCCGTGCACGACATGCTTGACCTTGTAGGAGGACAGCACGGAGATCACGGAGCGGACATAGATCCGGGTGGGCTCCAGCAGGACCTCTCCGATCGCGGCCCCGCCCAGATCATCGGGCCGATCCGTGACCTTGAGTTTCTCCTGCTTGAAGCAGATCGCGCGGGCCAGGGCGTAGCCGTTGCTGTGGAGGCCGCTCGAGGCCAGGCCCAGGACCACATCCCCGACCTCCACCCGCCGGCCGTCCACAATCCGGTTCTTCTCCACCACGCCCACGCCGAACCCGGCCATGTCGAAGTGCTCCTCCGCGTACACGTCCGGCATCTCCGCGGTCTCCCCTCCGATCAGGGCACAATCGGCCATCTTGCACCCGGCGGCCACGCCCCGGACCAGCGATGCGATGACCTCGGGGTCAAGCCGGTGCACAGCCAGGTAGTCGAGGAAGAGCAGAGGCTCGGCGCCCTGGACCAGCATGTCATTGACGCTCATGGCCACCAGGTCGATCCCGACCGTGTCGTAGGTCTTCATCTTGGCCGCGACCAGGACCTTGCTGCCCACCCCATCCGTGCAGGCCACCAGGACCGGGCTGCGGTAGTTCTTCTTGAAGAGCCGCTCGTCGTAATCCAGTCGGAACAGGCCCGCGAACCCGCCCTTGAGGTCCATCACCCGCGGCCCGTACGTGCTGGCCAGGCTGGACCAGATCTTCTCCACCATGACATCATTGGCGTCGATGTGCACGCCCGCCTGTTCGTAGCTGATCGGCTTGGCCATAGTCTTCCTCTCCGACGTCGGACTTCACACCCCCATGGTCTTGCGCGTCAGAGATCCCCGTCCTCGAACATGTGCATCTGGTGCCGTTCCATCGCAAACTTGTTGCCGACGAACTGCACAGGGATCGGATACTTGCCGGACCAGCAGGCCGTGCAGTAGTGGTCCGGAGGCAAGGACGCGCAGCCCAGCATGCCCTCCAGCGAGAGGTAGCCGACACTCTCCACCTCCAGGAACCGACAGATCTGCTCGAGCGTGCGGTTGTTGGCCAGCAGCTCCTCCTTGGTTGGGAAGTCGACCCCGTAGAAGCAGGGGTACCGCACCGGCGGGCAGCTGATCCGCAGGTGAATCTCCCTGGCGCCCGCCTGGCGGAGGGCCCGGATCTTGCCCCGCGTGGTCGTCCCCCGCACGATCGAATCGTCCACCACGACCACCCGCTGTCCCTGGATCACCGAGGGCACGACCGCCAACTTGAGAGTCACCTCCAGGGCCCGCAGGGAAGGATCCGGCGAGATGAAGGTCCGCCCCACATAGTGGCTTCGCACCAGACCCATGTCAAAGGGAATGCCGCTCTGCTGGGCATAGCCGATGGCCGCCGAGGTCCCGGAATCCGGAACGGGCACCACCACGTCCGCCTGGGCCGGGTGCTCCACCGCCAGGCGCCGGCCCAGCTTCTTGCGGAACTGGTGCACGTTCTCGCCGAAGATCGTCGAGTTCTGCTTGGCGAAGTACACGTGCTCGAACACGCAATGGGCGGGCGTGACACTGTGCTCGGGCACGAAGAACCGGCTGGACAGGCTCCCCCGATTCAGAGTCACGATCTCGCCCGGCTCGACCTCGCGGAGCACCTCCGCGCCGAGGGCGTCGATCGCGCAGGTCTCGCTGGCCACCATGTACGCCCCTTCCTTGGTCCGGCCCAGACACAGGGGTCGAATCCCGTAGGGATCTCTGGCCGCCTCGATCCGGTCCGCGAACAGGAACAGCAGGGAGTAGGCCCCCTGCAGGTGGTTCAACACGTGGGCCAGGGGGTCCGGCTTGGACTGGTGCGTGGGCTTGGCCAGCAGGTGTATGATGATCTCGGTGTCGCAAGAGGAGTTGAAGATGCTGCCATAGGCCTCATACTCGTCGCGGAGCAGGCCCGCATTGATGAGGTTCCCGTTGTGGGCCACAGCCACCTGCCCTCGCGAGTACTCGGCCAGCATCGGCTGCGCGTTGCCGATCTTGGTGGACCCGGCGGTCGAGTAGCGGACGTGGCCTATGGCCATGGGATTGCGCAGCCTCTCCAGCATGCCCGATCCCGCACGGAAGACCCTGCGGACCATACCCATGCCCTTGTAGCACGAGATCGTCTCCCCGTCACTGGACGCGATCCCCGCAGCCTCCTGGCCCCGATGCTGCAGGGCATGCAGGGCAAAGTAGGTCTTCTCGACAGCCTCTGGATCGCCACAGACTCCGAACAAGCCGCAGTCTTCCTTCTTCTCGAGAGTCTCCAAAGGAAAGACTCCACACACATGCCCGAACACCCAAGCCCCACCCGTCCCGACCGGCCACGCCGCACGGGTCTTGCGTGACCGCGTAGCCACACCTGATTGGCGGATGGACGGGTGAAGGCACGCAGAGGTGAGTGTATCCGTGTGGGCCTTCCCTGTCAAACAGTTGTTCACCCGCATCGGGCCTTGGGCCTTGCAGACCCGGCCTGGATCAGAGGAGATCGTCTGTGCGAACGCGACCGTCCTCGGAGTCCGGGCCACTGGGCCCTGCCGGCTGGCCTGGCCCCTGCGGCCGGGCCTGCGCGCTGGGCCGGCAGGTCCGCACG
>JAGOQT010000300.1 GCA_018007255.1 Phycisphaerae bacterium
TCTGGCCCATGTCCACCACAGTCTGGCCTGAAGGGGTCTGCACGACCCTTGCAGGCCGGATCTCCTCCATGACCCGCACCGGACGCCCCACCTGGGCTGCAAGGTGGTCCTTGCGCAGGGGCCGGACCTGCACGCGGCCCCAACTGGAATCGTCGTGCCCAACCTGATCCCAGCCGGCCCGGACGAGCCGGGCGTCATAGGTCTCGCCATTGTAGAAGTCCGACCTCAGGATGGGGCCGGTGGTCCCCCTCCAGGAGCCGTCCGTGAGGACCTGGGTCCGTGTACCGTCCTCCAGCTCAACCTCGATCTGCATGAGCAGACCCAAGGTCCGGCCGTACAGGTTCCGCCGCTTGCCCTGGCGGAGCCGGCCGCGATACCATCCGTCGCCCAAGGTCACGCCCACCGCGTTCCGCCCCTGCCGAACCAGGTCCGTCACATCGTAGGTCTGGACCTGGAGCCGCTTGTCGTAGTCCGTCCACCCGGGTGCGAACAGGCCGTCCCCCACGCGCAGGCCGTTGAGCGTCAGGGCATAGACGCCATGCGCAGTCGCGTACACACGCGCCCTGCGCACGCCGGAGTCCAGGACAAACTCCTTCCTCAGCATGGGGCAGGGATTGGATGTGTCGGGATCCTCCGGCCAGTCGGGCTCGATCCAAGAGGCGGACCAATCCCCCGGCCCCAGTAGCCCGAGCTCCCAGAAGGCCGGATCGCTCCAGGCAGACGCGAGGTCCCTGCCCGCGGCGTCCGCCTGGGGCCCGCGCCCCGGCTGGGAGTGGCCCCACACGCGGACCTGCCAATACACCCGCTGGCGGGACCGCAGCGGAGGTCCCGCATAGGGCACGTGCAGGGATCGCCCGGACTCCACCCTGCCTGTGTCCCAAATGAGGTCCTGGCCCGCACGCAGGGACTCCGGGGTGTCCGCACAACGGACCTGGTATGCTGCCTGCAAGACCCCCCTCTGGTCGGACACGATCTTCCAGCCCAAACGCGGCTGGGGCACGCCGATCCCTATGGGGTTGACCTCGTACTCGCAGACCAGATCGGTGACAGTCAGGGCGGCCCGGACCCTCACAGGACACACGATGAACACGGCTGTCACCGCAACCAGGATCCCGATCCGTAGGCCCATCATGGTCCATCCCCTTGACTGCACACTCGACTCCATGGCCGGAACACGACCTGTGCAGTCTATCACATGGGACCACCGATGCAAAGGCGGCATGCATCCGAAGGGGACCTCGCCCTCAGGACTTGCCCCGGCCCGCGGGTCAGGGCGAGCGCCGGAGGGGACCCCAGGGTGCAGAAAGGACTCGTCGAGTCAGGACCCCAAGGCCCTGACTCGACGACAAACGAACGGACTACTTGGTTAGGAGCTGGTGGATCTCGGCCTCGGACAGGACCACGTCGTAGAGCCGCACCTCGTCCAGGGCCCCCTTGAACGGGTTGCCGCCCGCGGTCGAGCTGCAACCAAACTGGACGGGCGAGTCCAGGGCATATCCAAACGTGAACGCCCCCTGGTTGGCCATGGCCCCATTGAGGTAGGTGGTGCAGGTGGCCCCGTCGCAGGTGAAGGCCACGTGGGCCCACTCCCCGACCGTCAGGCCGTCCGCGTCGATCTGGACGTCGTTCGCACCCTCTCTCTGCACACGCAGGGCCCCCGAGGTCTGATGGATCTCGATCTGCCACATCATCTCGTCCTCGCTCCAGGCCGAGAACTTCTTGCCGATCAGGCCCTGCCACTGGTTGGTCAGCCCCCCCCACTTGGCCCAGAGTGCGACCGTGAGCTGCCCCGTTGCGGCGGAAGGATTGAAGGTGCCCAGTTCGACACGCTGGCCGCTGACCCTGCCGTCAAAGGACAGGGCCTTGCCGAAGCCGGCCGGGCCGGCCACGAACACCGCATCCAGGTCCTCGTCCCCCAGCGTGCCGTGGAAGCCGTTGCCTGAGCTGTCCTCCACATCTCCCTCCAGGGCATAGTGGGCCACCAGGCCCACGGGACGCAGGCCAATCCGGATGTCGTCGATGAGCACCCTCCCGATGCTCCCGCTTGGGTTGCCCTGGCTGCCGATCCCGATCGTCATCTTCCTCACCGAGGCCAGGTTCACGCCCGTGATCTCGCTGACAGGGACCGCCCACTCCGTCCAGGTCGTGGCCGTCAGCACCGCGGGGTCAGGATACACCCGTGTCGCGGCTGCCCCTGCGGTGTCCTCGAACGTGATGTACAGCCGGTCCGGACTGTTCCCCTCAAACCCCCGCACATAGATCTTGAACAGGTCGAATTGGCTGACCGTCCAGTCTTGGGGCTCGTCCCAGGTCCGCGTCGCCTCAGAGACGCTCTTCTCCCCGTTGTTGTAGTCCATGGGCATGGCCTGCTCGCCGCCGTGCCTGAACTCGACCTCCATGATCTGGCCTGTGCTCGGGTCATTGCCCACCGTGGACCCCGTGCCGTTGCCTGGGTTGAACGGCAGGAACTCGTCCCCTGAGAAACCCCAGCCATCGATCCAGGTCTGGAAGACCCGGTTCGGGGAGTCCATCGTGTAGCTCTCGAAGTCGTCCACGACGATGAAGTTGGCCGTGGTAAAGGACCAGATCGGACCGACCCACGGACTGTCCGGATTCACGTCGTTGATCTCATCCACCCGCCAGAAGTAGCGGGTATTGAACTGCAGGGCCCCAGGGTCGAAGCTGGGGGTCGTTGTGCGGGCGTAGACCACCGCGGGATCGCTCGCCTTGCTCGCATCGGCCACGGCCTGCTCGGACCTGCCGAAGTACACGTCATGGAACGCGACAAAGGCCCCAGGCTGCCACCGAAGGGTCGTGTCCGCCGGCACATCCGTGCCCCGGTCGCCCGGGTGCGGAACCAGGGCCTTTCCTGCGCCCAACAGCTCCATGTTGTCCAGGTAGAACGACACGGGGCCTTGGTATGCGGCGTCGTTGCAGTTGCTCACAATGCGGAGCTCCAGCCACGTCACGCCCTCCAGATTCCTCAGCTCGTCGAACCACTGCGAGTACTCGAACACGGCCTTCACGGTTACGTCGTTTCCCTCGCGCACAGTCCAGTTGGCCTGCTCCGGCGTGATCAGCCACTGGCTCCAGTCCCCGCCACCCGCATTGACGACCATGTGGATCCCGTTCCATCCGGGGATCGGCTCCGCGGGCCAGTCCGCCATCTTCCAGGTCACATCCACGGTGATCCTCTGGTTGTCCTTGAATGCCTCCAGGAGCCCGTTGGCCAGGATGTCCAGTGTGAGGATGTCCTGGTTCCAACCGTCGCCGTAGCTGTTGTCGGCCATGTGGATGCCGAGGCTGTGCCGGCCCAGGGTCACCCCGTTGACGTCGTCGTACACGACGTTGGGGTCCTCCCCAACTACCCAGCCGGCCCCGATCACCCACCCGTCCATACTCCGCTCCCAGTCCCCTATGACCAGGGCACGGCTCGTGGATGCCGCGGTCAAGATGGCCGTGATGCAGGCTGCAACCTTCAGGCTCTTGCACATACTGGCTGTCCTCCTTTCTACCTCATTCTGCGGGCCCTGGGGCCGTCCGTCTCGTGGATGTGCGTGCATTGCATATATTATAGGTCTTTGAGCCCTGTGTCAATGCCCCCACTGCCACGGCATCAGGGGCCCTGGAAGCCCGGTGAGCCGCCCAGCGCTGCGCTGGGCTGCCATGCGGCCCTGGTCGCGTACGCGATGGGATCGGTCTTCCACGGATCCCTGACGGTCAGTGAGAGGCCGTCGCCGTCCGTGGCATCGTACCAGTGGTCTCCGTATGCGAAGCTGAGGACGGTCTGGCCCGCTGCATCCCTCAGCTCAATCTCCTCACCCGCGTTGTCAAGGGAGCCCGCGTACCGGCCTGCCAGGGTCCCTGCGAACGAGGGATACCGTCGCGCGAAGGCGGCCTGGTCCTTGACGGCCAGCACGTATGCGCCCGGGGCCAGGACGACGTCGCCGAAGGTGACGTCAATGCCCTTTGTAAACCGGACGAGGCTGAGGTTGATGGGGGCCGCACCGATGTTCGTCAGTTCCACGAACTCCGCATTCGGGTCCTGGGGATCCCCCGTATCCAGGGGATGGTACATGATCTCCGTGATCCGCAGCGAGTCCTTGACCGGGCCGACTGCAAAGACCGCCTCGTTCAGTGCGGACGGGCCTTGGGCGGACAGGACCCTTGCCTTTACGCCCGCGGAGCGGGTCAAGGGGATCGGCCCCGTGTAGGCCACGCCCGTGTCGGAGACCCTGGGCTCGGCTGCACTGGTCTTATGGGCGGTCGTCAACTCCGCAGAGAGGACAAAGTCCGAGCTCGTGGTGGAGACATTCAGGCCGTGGAGGGCCAGGATGTTCTGGCCCTTTCGTAGAAGCCCCTTCTTGTCGGACAGGTCAAAAGTCTCCAGTCCTGCAGACTCGTGGCTGCCCGACGCCGCAGAGTTCCACTGCGGGCTCCCGTTGACCTGGGCCCTCTGGACCTCCACCCCGTTGATGTAGGCGACGAACCCGTCGTCGTAGCGGACCCGCAGGGTCAGGAGGTCCGAGGGGGTGGGGTCTGCATGGACTGCAAACGGGATCCGGACGTAGCAGCCGGCGGTCTTGCTGTACATCCGGCCCTCCACGTCCAGTCCGATGTACGGATCGTAGCCCGTGCCTCTCTCGAAGCCCACGCCGCCCGGATCGCCGGTCACAGGGGTCCAGCTCATGTCGTTGAACGGGCGGCCGCCCTTCCAGGCATCGTCCACAGCCCCTGTGGGCACCAAGATCCGCTTGTAGGCATGCTCAGCCACAAGGACTGTGTCCTGGACCTGCTGTGGCGCAGCCCCAGGAACCACAGGGTCCGTCCCGTCCAGTGTATAGTAGATCGCACCCGAGGGGTTGGGGTTGACCAGGGTCAGGAGGTCCCCGGGTTCAGCATGGCCGCCGTGCTGATACGCCCCATTGACCTGGAACACGGGGGCACCCAGGTCCAGGTCAAAGAGGCCGTTCTTGTCGAAGGCGTCCAGGACGTGGACCTCGCGGCTGGGTATGAACTGGTCCGGGACGAACCTCACGGGGTATCGCTCGGTCTCAGGCAGACAGGCCGCCACCTCGCCGACGACCTCCCACCACCGGGCCAGCAGGCGGGGCGGCG
>JAGOQT010000302.1 GCA_018007255.1 Phycisphaerae bacterium
CACAATCCCCACCTTCGTGTACTTGCCCAGATCGAAGTCGGGACTCGTCACGCTCTCGCCCCTGTTTGATGCGCAACCGGCGACCGCCACGATCCCGCACAACGCCACAAGACCCCATCTGTTCATGGTCCGTACCCCCTTGGTTCGGCCTGTTGGCCATTCAGTGAGCCCTTCTGGTACCGGATCGGGCCTGGACTGTCAACCCCTTTTGACACGGGCCGGCCGCCGTATCCGGGCCCCCTCTGTAACGGATCCTGCCCCTCTGCGACTACCCGGATGTGGCCCGGGCCCGGATTGCGGCTGCCCGGGCCGGTGGTTACCATGATCGCACGGCGGGCCGCACTGCGGCCACGGACATGCAGATGGACACACACGCGGATCCAACACAACAGGCCCTTGTGCTCCAGATCGATGCAGTCGGGAGTTACCTGGTCTTCACCCGCTTTGCGGTCTCCATCGGGCCGATCTCCTCGCCCAAACGACCGGACCTGGGCCTGCTGGCGGACCCCAATCTGCCCACCGTGACCGTGTGCAGGTGCGAGGACGACTACTTCGTCAGCAGCCCCAAGCCTGCCCAAGAAGGGGGTGCGCCCGGGCGGCTCCTGGTGGATGGAGACCGGGTCGCCCTGTCCGACCGATGCTACCTGGGCTTCAGCCTGCCCAACCGGGCCAGCACCACAGCGGTGCTGACCCTGGTGGGGGCGAGGCTGCCGCGGTGCGATGTGCAGTCGATCCTCCTGGCCGACGGCGAGATCCTGATCGGCCCCACCAAGGGCCACCACATCCGCGCGACCCTGCTCGAGCGCACGGTCGTGCTGCTCGTCCGGGAGGGGAGGTTCTGGTGTACCGTGCAGCCGGCCCTCCTGGGCCAGGCCTGTCTGGCCGATCAGGCCACACCCGTGGACCTGGACCGCCCCGTGCGGGTCGGCCTGCTCTCGTTCGTCCTGACCGAATGGAGGCCGGAGGTCTAATGCCATGACAGAGACCCCATACCCCTACCAGTATCAATACCAGTTCGGCGACCGGCCCCTGGAGGGCTACACGATCCAACGGGCCGTGGGCCGGGGCGGGTTCGGCGAGGTCTACTTCGCCATCAGCGACAGCGGCCGCCAGGTGGCCTTGAAGGTCATCCAGAACTACGAGCAGATCGAGCTGCGGGGCATCAAGCAGTGCATGAACCTCAAGAACCCGCACCTGGTCACCATCTTCGACGTCAAGCACAACGACAAGGGACGGCCGTTCGTGATCATGGAGTACGTGTCGGGCCTGTCCCTGAGGGACCTGATGGACGAGTCGCCCGGCGGCCTGGGTCCTCAGAAGGCGGCCTTCTTCCTCAGGGAGATCGCCAAGGGCCTCTCGTTCCTGCACGACTGCGGGATCGTGCACCGGGACCTCAAGCCCAGCAACATCTTCTTTGAGAACGGGTGCGTGAAGATCGGCGACTACGGCCTGACCAAGGCCATCAGCACCAGCCACGCCAGCGAGCAGACCGTGACCGTGGGCACGGTCCAGTACATGGCCCCGGAGATCGGCCAAGGCCGGTACGACTTCAGCATCGACATCTACGCCCTGGGCATCGTGCTCTACGAGATGCTCACCGGACAGGTCCCGTTCTTCGGGGCCAGCCCTGCAGAGGTCCTGATGAAGCACCTCATGGACGAGCCCAACCTGACCGGGATCAACGAGCCCTTCGCCCATGCCATCCAGAAGGCCCTGGTCAAGGACCCGGCCCTGCGCTACAAGACCGTGCAGGAGATGGCGGAGGACGTGTTCGGCCCTGAGCACATCCGCGACAGCGTGTCCCAGTTCAGGCCCGAGGAGCTCTCCGTCATTGCCCAGCACGTGGCCGCCAAGGTCCGCGCCCAGTCCCAGGCCAGCGAACAGCCCACCCGGCCCTCAGGGCCGAAGGAGAAGGACAGGTCCTCGGGCATGGCCCAGATGGGGGAACAGATCGGGCACAAGATCGGGTCCGCAGGCGACCGGATCGCAGAGGGGCTCGCAGGGGCCACGTCCGGACTGGAGCGCCGCCTGAGCCGCAAGGCCAACGGCCCGGATGCGATCGGCCGCCGCCAGCGACTCATCCTCGCGATCGTCATCATGGCCGTGATCTCACTGGCCGTAGGCCTCTTCAGAGGGGCCTGGCGGGACGGTGACTTCACAGTGGCCCTTGTCGTGTTCCTGATGATGGCGGGCCTGGTCAAGGGGATCCTCTGGGCGGAGTACCGCCTCTTGGAGGGACTGGAACAGGGGCCGTTCAGGAACTGCCTGGCCGCAGGCCTGGGCATCCTTGTGGCAGCGGTCGTGGCCGGCCTGGGTGGTGGGATTGCGGGTTGGACTCTCCTATCCCTGCTTGTCCTGGTGTTCGTGAACTGGCGGAGGGTGTCCGCCCCGGATCGCGCCCGACAGATCGACTGGGCCCCGGTGGTCTGGGCGGGCGTCATTGGCGGCCTGGTAGCCCTGCCCGAAGGTCAGCCCCTGGTGTCTGTGGGCCTCATTGCAGGCACGATCCTGGCGGTCCAGGTAGTCAGCCCGTTTGGGGGCGGGGCCTCTGCTGCGGTCGAGACAGGGCCTCCACCTTCCGTACCGGACACCCCATCGCCCACCCCGACACCTCCAGCCCCAGCCTCGGTGCCCGGTCCTGAGGAGGAGGACCAGCCCGCGGACCCGCAGGCGCTACCTGCCACAAGCCTGACACCGGAAACCACGGTCCCGGCCTCCGGGCCGGAGGAGACCCCTATGAATGGACAATCCGCAACGTCCGCACCCAGATCGAACAACCAGGCCTCTGTGGTTGCAGTACAAGCGCGGCCACCCAGACCGCGGAGCGTCCTTGCAGGCCTTTCGGCCTTCATAGGCTACCTCCTGCTGATCGTGGGTCTGCTGATCGGCCTGCTCTTCAGCCTCCACGTCATCTTGTTCGCCTCTGCGGTTGATCAAGGGCTGGCCAGAGACTTCGAACAAGAGATGGGATCGGACTGGCCTTACCTCGTCGAATTGATCGGAGGGTTCGTGACCGGCCTCTTTCTAATTCTGGCCTTGATCTTCCTGATCCTGGCAAGGCGGAGACGGGGTGTATCCCATCTGATCCGGGCCGTGGCAGGGATCGCGATTCTGGCCGTGTTTCTATTCTGTCTGTTTTATGCCACTCCAGGCAGGCTGCTTGTTGTCTCCCCGACCTTCCAGGCCGGTACGGGTCAGCCCGGCCCGGTCCTCGCCCAGGCCCTCAGGGCCGTGCAGATTCCGTACTTGATCGGCTCCCTAGTCGCCCTGATCGGCGGCGTGACGGTCCTGGCCTGGCCCGCGGGGGATCGGCAGTCCAGGCCGGATCTTCCTGTCTACAACAGGGCGGCAGACCCCCCGTGCAGTTGACTTGCCCGGACCTGGAAGTTAGAGTCCGTCCTATCTGACAGGAGGAACGGGGTGTCCTCCTGGACTGGCCTTTTTGGATTCCGGACTCCTCTCCATGCCCGAATCTCGAGAAACGGCCGACCCCTGTCCCGGATCCGGGGCAGGTGAGGCCCGCGATGGAGCCCAGCCGTCTGTCCCAGGACAGGAGGCCCGGCGCACGCCCTGGGTCCAGTTGAGGTCGTACAGCTTCAACCCCTGCCTGTATCCGTCCATGATCAAGACCGCCTCGCCCGATGCCAAGCCGGGCGACCTGGTGACCGTGTACGACAAGGAGGGCCGGCCCTTTGGTGCAGGGCTCTACAATCCAAGGGCCAGGGTCCCTGTCCGGATGTTCCACCACGGCCCTGAGCCCATCGGCGAGGACCACTTCCTGTCCCTGCTGGACCGGGCAGTGGACCTCCGACTGGAGGTCCTGCACCTGCCCGCCGTGACCGAGGCCTTCAGGGTGGTGCACGGCCAGGGGGACGGCCTGTCGGGCCTCGTGGTGGACCGGTACGGCGACGTGCTGAGTCTGGAGGTCCACAGCCTGGGCGTGTTCCAGAGGCTTGGGCCGTGGATCGCACGCCTGCATGCACGCCTGGGCACTGCGCGGGCCGTGATCGACGTGGACCCCAAGATCGCCCAGATCGAGGGCATTGCGGTCAAGTCCCTTGCCTGCGACCCGCTCCGCACGGTCCGCATCCGAGAGCACGGTGTGCGATACGAGGTCAACTTCGAACAGGGACACAAGACCGGTTTCTTCTGCGACCAGCGGGACAACCGCCTGCGCCTGGCTGCCTGGACCCAGGGCCGCAGGGTCCTGGACCTGTGCTGCTACACGGGTGGATTCGCCCTGTGCGCAAGGGTGCTGGGCTCCGCAGCAGAGGCCACCGGTGTGGACCTGGACGAGAAGGCCGTTGCCCAGGCCCGCGCGAACGCCAACCTGAACCAGACGCGGGTCGAGTGGGTGCACGGGGATGCCTTCGTGTACGCCAGGCAGATGCAGAAGAACGGCCGCACATGGGACGTGGTCGTGCTCGACCCGCCCAAGCTGATCCTCAGCCGCGACGAGGAACAGGAGGGCCTGCGCAAGTACGAGGACCTCAACCTCCTGGCCGTGTCCCTGGTGCAGGCCGGCGGTTTCTTTGTGACCTGCTCGTGCTCCGGCCTGCTGGGGGCGGAGGCCTTCGAGCAGATCGTGACCCGGGCGGCCCACCGCGCAGGTAGGCGTCTGCAGATCCTGGACCGCACCGGCGCAGCAGGGGACCACCCCGTGATGTCCAACAGCCTGGAGGGCCGATACCTGAAGGTCCTCTGGTCCCGCGTGATCGAATAAGCGGTTGCACGGACCCGGCCCCAGGCTACAATCCGGTGGCCCTGTCAGACTGTGCGCTGCACAGGGTGCAAGACGGCTTTGGAGCCAGTTGGGTGCTATGGACATCATTCCAGCCATCGACCTTCGGGACGGCAGGTGCGTGCGCCTCATCCAGGGCCGGTACGACCGGCAGATCACCTACCACGACGACCCCGTAGCCCAGGCCAGGCAGTTCCGTATGGAGGGGGCCCGCTGGCTCCACGTGGTGGACCTGGACGGCGCAAAGGCGGGCAGGCCCGTCAACACAGCGACCATTGCAGCCCTGGCAGCCTGGGGCGGCCTGAGGATCGAGGTCGGGGGCGGCCTACGGCACGAGCAATCGATCCAGGCACTCCTGGACCTGGGCGTGGAA
>JAGOQT010000301.1 GCA_018007255.1 Phycisphaerae bacterium
TGCATCCACTCCCTGGCCCTGCGCGGCGATACCCGGTCCATCGACACCTTCATCCAGACCGCCACGTCGGGCCAGCCGGACCTGGCCTGTGTGGCAGTCCTGGCCCTGTCCAGGTTTGACGACGACAAGGCTGCCGACGCCCTTTGGACCGTGTACAGCTCAGCCCGTGACCGGATCCAGTCCGAGGCCGCATCCGCACTGCTGGCTGTTGCAGACCGGCAACGGACCCAGGGCCAAGCGGACAAGGCCCGGACCACCTACGAGAGGCTCTTC
This sequence comes from Phycisphaerae bacterium, assembly GCA_018007255.1. Taxonomy (GTDB): domain Bacteria; phylum Planctomycetota; class Phycisphaerae; order Sedimentisphaerales; family Anaerobacaceae; genus DTPU01. Next base: position 274 of record JAGOQT010000301.1, read on the forward strand.
AGCGACACACAGCCCCTGACCGTGCGCATGGCCGCCCTGCAGGGCCTGGTGTCCATGGGCGGAGAAGGGGGGACGACCGCCCTGTTCACCGGGTTCGCGCACAGGGACCCCCGCATGCAGGCCGCTGCCCTTTCCGCTTTGCAGGGGTGCACCTCCATCCCGGTCGCGACCATCGGTGCGGGGTTCTCCAAGCTGCCTGCCTCGATCCAGCCCAGGGTGGTCCTGGCCCTGGCGAAGCGCGGCCAGGAGGCCAGGCCCCTTGCGGTCCAGGCCGCCCAGAGCGGCGATCCCGAGCTGCGCAGGGCAGCAGCGGAGGTGCTCGGCACAGTGGGCGACGCCACATGCGTGGGCCTGTTGGCGGAGATGTCCGCATCGGGGGGCAAGACCGCTGAGGCTGCACGAGCGAGCCTGGTCCGCCTGCCTGATGCAGGCGTCAACGCGGCCATTGTGTCAGAGATCCGGACCGCCGGGCCCCAGGTCCAGGTCGAGTTGGTCAACGCCCTGGCCGGGCGGGGCGCAACGGAGACCGTGTCCGCGCTGTTGGATCTGGCAAGCGGGGACGATCCGCAGGTGCGGCGCACCGCATTCACAGGCCTCAGACACCTGGTGGGCCAGGAACAGGCCCGTCCTCTGGCCAGGCTCTTGGTCAAGGGGCTCGAGGGCACCGAGGCCGAGCAGGCCGAGGCTGCCACGGTCGCTGCCTGCCGCGCGATCCCAGACAGGGCCGCGCAGACCTCGCCCGTGATCGAGGCGTACACCCAGGCCCGGTCTCCAAGGGCCAAGGCCAGCCTGCTCCGCGTGCTGAGCGCACTGGGCGGCAAGGAGGCCCTGGGCATTGTCCAGGCCGCAACCAGGGAGGTGGACGGGGCGGTCCGGGACGCGGCCGTGCGGGCCCTGGTCGAGTGGCCGGACGCAGAGGCCCTGCAGCCGGTCCGAGGCCTGGCCGAGTCGTCGCAGGACCCCACGCACCGGATCCTGGCCCTACGGGGATTCATCCGCCTAATCGGGCTGGCCGACCTGGAGGAGGCCGAGGTGTTCGGCCTGTATGACACGGCCATGAGGCTCTCTTCCCGGCCTGAGGAGAAGAGGCTGATCCTGGCCGGGATCACCCGCCTGCCGGGCAAGGCTGCCCTGACGATGGCCCGGGCCTGTCTGGACGACCCGGCCGTGGCCAGCGAGGCGAGGGCCGCTGTGCAGCGAATAGAGTGGGCCCTCAAACAGACGATCCTGTGCACGGCCTCTACAGAGGCAGACACGGACAAGGCCGTAGACGGAGACCCGGCCACACGCTGGACCACAGGCCGCCCAGCCCAGGGCGGGGAGTGGTTCCTGGTGGACCTGGGCGCGGAGCGGGCGATCAGGCGAGTCGTGCTCGACTGCAGGGGATCGGCCGAAGACTACCCGCGGACCTATGAGGTGTACCTGTCCAACAGCAGGACCCAGTTCGGCCGGCCCGTGGCCAAGGGCGAGGGCACGGCGGGTCTGACCCAGATCACCTTCTCCCGGACCAGGGGCAGGTACCTCAAGATCGTCCAGACCGGCGAGGCCGAGCAGTACTGGTCCATCCACGAGATGGGGGTGGAGTAGGACGAAAGTGTTCAGTTTTCGGTGTTCAGTTTTCAGTTTTCAGTGTTCGGTGTTCAGTTACTGAAAACTGAAAACCGAAAACTGAAAACATCACTCCGTGATCAAGGCGCAGACTCGTACACGTCCACGGGCAGGATCCGGCCCTGGTCGTCGAACCGCATGGGCGACAGGCAGGTCTCACGGTTGTACCCGTTGCCGTCCGGGATCCGGAAACGGTGATAGGCGATCACCCATCGGTCCGTGCCCGGGATCTGGACCACCGAATGGTGGCCCGCGCCCTGGATCCCGCCTGCGCCCTTGAGGATCGGGTTGTCCGGGGCCTTCTCAAACGGCCCCATCGGCGACTTGCCCGTGCCGTAGGCCACGGAATAGCGGGGGTCGCGGGTGTCGAACTCGGACCACATGAGGTAATAGACGCCCTTGCGCTTCAGGACGAAGGTGCCCTCATTGTACCCGGGGGGTGTGATGTCCCGGACCTGATCCGCAGGGAAGGAGACCATGTCCTCGTTGAGGCGTACCACGTTGCACCTGCCCTGGCCGAAGTAGAGGTAGGCCGCGCCGTCCTCGTCGACAAGGACCATGGGGTCTATGGACTGGCATTTGAACTGCCCTCGTTCCACCAGGGGTTTGCCCAGCGGGTCCTTGAACGGCCCGGCCGGAGAATCGCCTACCGCCACGCCCACGCATTGGTTGGCCGAGTAGTAGAAGTAGTACTTGCCGTTCTTGGCGGCCATGGCCGGTGCCCAGGCCCGGACCTTGGCCCAGGATAGGTCCTTGGGCAGGTCCAGGATCACGCCCTCGTTCTTCCAGGTCTTCAGGTCCTTGGACGACCAGCACCGAAAGAACGTGGACATCCAGCCCTCGGTCCCATCCGTGGTCGGGTACAGGTAGTAGGTCCCGCCAAAGACCGCGATCGTCGGGTCCGCGTTGACGCCGGGCAGGGCCGGCAGAGGCGCCTGCCGGGGCGCGGGCAGCGGAGACTCCGCACCAGGTTCACCCAGCACAAGTCCGGACGTGAGGGTGAGCACAAGAAGGACGCCAAGTCGATCCATATCAGACCTCCCTACGAGCCACAATCTTTAGGGGAATATAGCCCGGCCGCGGGCCACACGCAAGGGCAGGCGAGGGGGCAGAGCAGACCCGGGCCTTGGGTCCTAGTGGCCCTCTCGCATCGTACTGAGCGGCGAACAGGCATTCCCAAGTCCCCTTGATCCACTTGCGCATGCCCCCTATGCTGGCCACGGATGACCGGATCGCCGAATGGGAGATCCACCCGGGGGACGAGCTGCTCTGTCTGGGCTTCCCATACGGTTTGGAGGCGAATCCGGCGGGGTTTCCGATCCTGCGGAGCGGCAAGATCGCCTCCTTTCCGATCATCCCCTCCAAGGAGACCAAGTCGTTCCTGTACGACTTCGAGGTGTTCTGGGGCAACAGCGGCGGACCCGTGTACTTCGTGGACAGGGATCGTCACTTCGGCGGAACCCTCCACACGGGCAGGACCGTCTACTCCATCATAGGGCTCGTGAGCCAGGAACAGTACGGCATCGATCGAAGGGTGACTCCGCTCGAAGAAACCCGGGCTCGGAAACGGATTGAGGTGGAAGAGACCAGGGAGAGGCTCGGGCTCGCGATCGTCATTCCGTCCTACTTCATCAAGGAGGCGATCGGTCTGCTGGAGAAACGGGAGCAAGGAGAGGGCGGGGCGAACCCCTAACCCGCATTTCTCACAAGCCTTCGGACGGTCGGGGCGGAAGTGAGGCTGTGGACTTGAGTGGGTGCGTTTGAGAGGCAGACGCATCGGGGACAGGTTGTTCTGAGCGCGGCCTGTTGGCCGGATGCAAGGCCGCAGGTCCCGTTTGCCCGGAGGCGTACCCAGGGCGGTACGTCGAGGACAAACGGGGCCGAGAACGCAGCAGCCGGACAACAGGACCGCTCAGAACCGAAGGCTTGTGAGAAATGCGGGGTAAAGGTCACCAGGCACCAAGAGGCGGATCCTCGACAGCCGACAGCTCGGGGACCAGCAGGAAGTCGGAGCTGGACAGGGATGTGTTGTGGACCTGGAGGGCCAGCACGTTGGCCCCATAGTCCAAGACGGGTAGTCGCGTCTGCCCAGTTCCTCTTGCCCTGCCCGCACAGACATCCTATACTTGCGTGCCGCCGTTCGAGAAAGGGGACGTGCATGGCCGCGTACATGATAATCGAGTCCAAGGCCAAGAATCCTGAGACGTATCAGCAGTACATCGCCCGGGTCCCTGAGATTGTGGCCAGATACGGCGGGCGGTATCTGGCCCGAGGCGGTCGCGTCCTTCCGCTGATGGGAGGGTGGACGCCTGAGCGTGTGATCCTCCTGGAGTTCCCATCCGAGGCCCATATTCATCAGTGGCTGTCGTCTCCTGAGTATCAGGCCATTGCACCTCTTCGCGAGGCAGGCGCAGAGATTCGAGCAGTGGTAGTCCAGGGATACACAGACCAGAAGAGGCAGACCCCTTGTCGTCCCCAGGATGGCCCATGGAATGGTCCTCCATCCGGGTGCAGGTAGTCTGCTCCACCGTTTCGCCGATCTCTGGAAAGGAAGGCCATCATGAAACGCGGATCTCTGACAACTGTGCTCACGCTGCTCTGTCTGGCGGCTCGCCTCGAGGCACAGCAGGACCCACCCAAGATCACCCTCATACCCGTGGCCGGGCCGGTCTACATGCTGCAAGGGGGCGGTGCGGGCAACATCGGCGTGGTAGCCGATCCGGCTGGGATGTTCATGATCGACGCCATGGAGGAGGCCACCGCCGGTCCGATTCGTGAGGCCATCCGGTCCCTTCCGGGCGGTGACCGGGTGCGGATCCTAGTGAACACGCATTGGCACGGCGATCACGTCGATGGCAACAAGGCCTTTGGCCCAGTTCCTACGATCATCGCCCATGAGAATGTCCGGGCCCTCCTGGCCAAGGATCAAGTCCTGTTTGCACAGGTCCTGGCCCTCCCCCCTGCCGCCCTGCCCAATGTTGTCTACTCGGACAGGCTGGTGACCTATGCCGGGGGAGAGATGATCCGGCTAGTGCATTGCCCTCACGCCCACACCAACGGGGATACCTTGGTCTTCATCGACTCCCCGAAGGTCGTGCACATGGGCGACCTGTTCTTCAACGGGATGTTCCCGTTCTTGGACATGGACCATGGAGGGGACATCGACAACTGGGTCCGACAGCTCGATGCCATACTGGCCGGTCTCCCTGCGGACTCCAGGATCATCCCGGGCC